>CAXTBN010000007.1:34856-69469 GCA_964242895.1 uncultured Caulobacteraceae bacterium
GTCGTCGCCGCCGCCGCCGCGCCCGCTCATGGCGCCCAGCACCACCCAGGGCAGCCAGCCCATGCCGCCGCCGCCGCCGCGTCGCCCTCGACCGAAGATGGAGGAGACGACGAGGAACAGGATGAAGATCCCGACGAAGCCCGGAACACCGCGCGAGCGGCCGTGCCGCGTCGCGTGCGTGTCGTCCTGCGCCGTCGCCGCCTGGGCGTTGGCCTGGTGCGCCTGGTCGTCGGGCAGGGCGAGCTGGTCTGCGATGGCGTCCGCCCCGTCGCGCACGCCGCCGTTGACGTCGCCGGCGCGGAACTTGGGCAGGACGCGTTCCTGCAGGATCACCGACGACAGGGCGTCGGTGAGCGTCGCCTCCAGGCCGTAGCCGACCTCGATCCCGACCTTCTTGTCGGTGGGCGCGACCACCAGGATCACGCCGGTGTTCTTGCCCTTCTGGCCGATGCCCCAGGCGCGGCCGAGCTGGTAGCCGTAGTCCTGCACGTCCAGCCCGCCCAGCGAGGGGATGGTGGCCACCACCAGCTGGCGGCCGGTGGACTGCTCCAGCGCCTGCGAGCGGGCGGTGATCGCCTGCACGGTGTCGGCGTCGAGCACGTGCGCGGCGTCGACCACCCTGCCGGTCAGCGGCGGGAAGGTCGGAGCGGCCAGCGCCGGCCGCCCCGCCGCGAGCAGGGCGAGCGCCGCCGCCGCAAAGGCGGCGGCGAGGCGGCGGATCATCGGGCGGGCGCGGTGGTGGTCGTCGACGTCGTGCTCGTCTGCCCGGGCATGGCCGACGCCGCTGACGGCGTTCCGCCCATCGGGGCAGGCGCGCCGGGCGCCGCCGCGGAGCCGCCCGCGGGCGGGATGTTGAAGCTGACGGTGGGCGCGGTCTGCGCCGCGGCGGTGGCGGCGAAGGGCTGCGCCTCCTTCTGCGAGGCGTACAGCGTCTTGGCCCACAGCACGGTGGGGAAGGTGCGCAGCGTCGTGTTGTAGTCCTGCACGGCGCCGTTGTAGTCGCGCACGGCCACCTGGATGCGGTTCTCCGTCCCCTCCAGCTGCGACTGCAGGGCCATGAAGTTGGTGTTGGTCTTCAGGTCGGGATAGCGCTCCTGCACCACCATCAGGCGGCCCAGCGCCTGGCCCAGCTCGCCCTGCGCCTGCTGGTACTGGGCGATCTTCTGCGGGTCGCTGACGTCGGCGGCCGAGACGTTGATGCTGGTGGCCCGCGAGCGGGCGTTCTGCACGTCCACCAGGATGGCGCGCTCGTTGGCGGCGGCGCCCTGCACGGTGGCCACGAGGTTGGGGATCAGGTTGGCGCGGCGCTGGTAGTCGCTCTGCACGTCGCCCCAGGCCGCCTTCACCGCCTCGTCCTTGGTCGGGATGGCGTTCACGCCGCAGCCGGAGAGGGCCGGAGCCGCGACGGCGACCGCAGCGAGGGTGAGCGCGAGGCGGGTGTTCGCTCGCGTCGTGGAGGTCTGGGTCACGGGAGATCCTCTGTCGGCGGTGCGCCCCCGCACGGCCTTGTGTGAGGCGGAAGCTAGGCGCGATCCAGGGCCGGATGAAGGGATGAAGCAGAGCTGGACGATTAAGATTGCGACACGTCAGCCGTCGCGCTGGAAGGGATAGAAGCCCGATCCGAGGCGCAGCAGCGTCGTGAGCTCGTCCAGCGCGGCGCGGCCCTCGTCCAGAAGCTGCGGGTCGGCGAGGTCGGCGGGGAGCAGGCGGTCGCGCCAGCGGCGGCGCGCGAGGTCGGCGAGACGCGCGTGCAGGGCGGCGTCGAGGCGCTGGGCGGGGTTGGCGGCCGCCAGCTCCTCGGGCGTGAGCGACAGGCGCAGGCGCAGGCAGGCGGGGCCGCCGCCGTTGCGCATGCTCTCGCGCACCTCGACGACCTCCACCCGTCCGATCGGCCCGTTGCCGTCGGTGATCCGCTCGGCGACGGCGCGGGCGCGCGGGCTGCGCTGCACCTCCGCGGGCGCGACCAGCACGAGGCGGTCGTCGCCGGGCGGCCGCACGAGCATGGAGTTGAACAGGTAGGAGCCGATCGCGTCGGCCAGCGGCAGCTCGGCTTCGGAGACCACCACGAACTCGGGCGCGAACAGACCGTCGGCGGCGCGGCGCACGGCCTCGTGGACGGCGGCGGTGTCGGCGAAGGCGGCCTCGTGGTGGAGCAGGCACGCGCCCGCGCCCACGCACACCACATCGTTGTGGAACGCCCCCGCCGCGACCGCCCGTTCGGACTGGCGCGCGAAGACCGGGCGGCGCACGCCGTGTCGGCGAGCGAGCGCCTGGGCCGCGAGGTCGGTCTGGCGCGCCAGCGAGAGCTCGCCGCCCCCGCGGCCCCAGACGAACAGCTCCACCCCCTCCCCGCCCTCCGGGTCGGCCAGGCGCACGTGGTTGGCCCCGCCCTCGTCGGCGAAGCGCGCCTGCGCCGGCAGGGGCGCGTGGACGGCGAAGCGCGCCGGGTCGGGCAGGAGCGCGCGCAGGGCGCGGCCCGTCTGCTCCGGCTCCAGGCTGCGGTGGAGGTTGCTGATGAGGTTGGCGGGCGTCAGGTGCACGCGGCCGTCCGCGGCGTCGGCGCTGGGCGTCACCGTGGCGGCGTTGGCGGCCCACATGGCGCTGGCCGAGCCGGCGGCGGCCAGCGATTCCGGCGCGTCGCGGGCGGCGCGCTCCAGCACGCGCCCGTCGGAGCCGGCGAAGCCGAGGGTGCGCAGGAAGGCGACGTCGGGCCGCTCGTGCGGGGGCAGGACGAACTGCGGCAGGCCTAGTGCGGTCAGCCGCGCCATCTTGTCCAGGCCCTGCAGGGCGGCCGCCCGCGGGTTCGAGACCAGTCCCTCGTTCGCGGCGCTGGCGAGGTTGCCCGTGGCGAGGCCGGCGAAGCTGTGCGTCGGGCCGACCAGGCCGTCGGCGTTGGCCTCGACGGCCTCGCGGGTCACATCAGACCCCGGATCTCGCCGGTGGTGTCGCGGACAGCGCCGGCCTCGAAGCTGGCGACCGGATAGGCGCAGTAGTCGGCGGCGTAGTAGGCGCCCGGGCGGCCGTTGCCGCTCTCGCCCAGGCCGCCGAAGGGCATGGCGGCCGCCGCGCCCGTGGTCGGCCGGTTCCAGTTCACCACGCCCGCGCGGCTGAGGTGGAGGAAACGGCGCCACAGCTCCGGGTCGTCGCTCAGCAAGCCGGCGGACAGGCCGAAGCGCGTGGCGTTGGCCGCCTCCACCGCCGCCTCGAAGCTCGCGACGCGGCGGACCTGCAGCACGGGCGCGAAGATCTCGCCGTCGGGGACGTCGACGCCGGTCACGTCCAGCAGGGCGGAGGTGATGAAGGCGTCGGAGAGGCCGTCGACGCGCCCGAGCGACCGGACCGGGCGAGCGCCGGCGGCCTCCAGCGCCATCACCGCCGAGCGAGCGGCCTCCGCCGCGCGAGCTGAGATCAACGGGCCCATGAAGGGCTCCTCCGCCCCGTCCCACGGTCCGACGCGCAGACGATCCGCAAGCGCGGCGACGGCGTCGACCACTGCGGCGCCCCAGGCGTCATCAGGCAGGATCAGCCGTCTCGCGCAGGAGCACCGCTGGCCGGTGGTGACGTAGGCCGACTGCACCACCAGGGCGGCGACGGCCTCCGGCTCGCCCGCGCCCCACGCCACCAGCGGGTTGTCGCCGCCGAGCTCCAAGGCCAGCGTCACCTCCGGCCGGTCCACGAAGGCGCGGCGGAAGACGCGGCCGGCGTCGGCGGAGCCGGTGAACAGCAGGCCGTCGATCCGCTGCTCCAGGAGCGCCGCGCCCGTCTCGCGCCCGCCCTGCACCAAGTTCAGGACGCCCGGCGGCAGACCGGCGGCTTCCCAGCACTCCATGGCGCGCACGCCCGCGAGCGGCGTCTCCTCGCTCGGCTTGAACACCACCGTGTCGCCCGCGATCAGGGCCGGCACGATGTGGCCGTTGGGCAGGTGGCCGGGAAAGTTGAACGGCCCCAGCACCGCCATGACGCCGTGCGGGCGGTGGCGCAGCACGGCGCGGCCGAAGGCGGTGGCCTGCTCGCGCTCGCCCGTGCGCTCGGCGTCGGCGGCGATGGAGACCTCGACCTTGGCGGCCATGGAGGCCACCTCCGCGCGCGTCTCCCACAGCGCCTTGCCCGTCTCGCGGCTAAGGTCGCGGGCGATCGGCTCGGCGCGCGTCTCCAGCTCCGCGCGGAAGCGGCGCACGACGGCGAGGCGCTCCTCGTGCGGGAGGTCGGCCCAGCCGCGGAAGGCGGCGCGCGCGGCGGCGACCGCGTCGGCGCAGTCGGCGGGCGAGGCGGTGGCGCCCTCCCAGACGACTTCGCCTGCCGCCGGGTCGAGCGAGCGCAGGATAGCGGCGCGCCCCTCCTGCCAGCGGCCATCGATGTGGAGCCCGCCGGTCACGGGCGCACCCGCAGGCGCTCGCCCGGCTCGGCCCCGAGCGCGCGCAGCGCCTCGGCCGGCAGGCGGATGCGGTCGCCGTCGAGTTCGGCGGGCGCGCGCACCGCGCGAAAGCCCTCCACCCGGTCCAGCGCCACCAGCCGCACAGCGGAGCCGGGCGCGGCCTCCTCGGCCTCCAGGCGCACAGGGCGGCTCTCGGCCAGCGTGTGCAGCGCGTCGCGCGGGCAGCTTACCGTGGGGCCGCCGTCGAAGATGTCCACCAGCCCCGTCTCGCGGAAGCCCTCGCGGGCCAGGAGCGCGCGTGCGGCCTCCCCCTCCCGATGCACGCGGCCCACCGCCTGACGCGCGCCCTCCGGCAGGAGCTCGAGGTAGATCGGGTGGCGGGGCGCGAGGTCCAGGATGAACTGGCCGTCGGTGGAGGCGCTCATCAGGTCGGCCTGGTCGAAGGGCAGGCGGAAGAACTTGCAGCCGACCGCCTCCCAGAAGGGGCAGCCGCCGTCGTCGTCGAACCAGCCGCGCAACTCGGCCAGCACCTGCTCGGCGAAGCGCGTCGGCTCCGCGGCGATCAGGAGGTAGCGGCTGAGGGCCAGCAGCGCGCCCGCTCCGCCGCGCCGCCGCTCGGGCCGTAGGAACAGGGAGCCCACCTCCGTCCAGCCCGCGCACTCGTTCACCAGCACCAGGGCGCCGTGGTCGAAGCGCGCGCCGGTGGCGGCCGAGTGCTGCGCCAGCGTGACGCGCCGGAAGGAGAAGAACGGTCGCTTCAGCCCGACCGCCGCCTTGACGCTGCACACGCCCGCGACCGCGCCCGTGTCGGCGTCGTCCAGCATGAGCGTGTACCAAGCCTCAACCGGGGCGACGGCCCCCGCGAAGCTCGCCGCGGAGGTCTCCAGCCGGCCGCGCAGGGTGGGCTCGTCCTCCGGCAGGCTGGTGAAGCCGCGGCCGGAGAGGACGGCCAGCTCGTGCAGCGCCGCATAGTCGTCGGGCCCCGCGGGGCGCACCACCAGCATGGCGGGTGAGTAGCCGATGCGACCGGGCGCGGTAACCCCGCCCCTACCGCCGGCGCGCCCGCGCCGCTAAAGCCGCGCCCATGTCGCAAGCCGAGATCATCGACGGCAAGGCCTTCGCCGCCCGCCTGCGCGCCCGCATCGGCGAAGCGGTGAGCGAGTTGGGCGCGGACCGCGGCTTCACCCCCGGACTGGCGGTGGTGATCGTGGGCGAGGATCCGGCCAGCACCATCTACGTGCGCTCCAAGGGCGAGGCGACGCGCGAGGCCGGCATGCACTCGGTCACGCACCGCCTGCCGGTGGAGACCGGGCAGGCCGAGCTCCTGGCGCTGGTGGCGCGGCTGAACGCGGACGACGCGATCGACGGGATCCTGGTCCAGCTGCCGCTGCCGCCGCAGATCGACGCGGGCGCGGTGCTGGCGGCCATCGATCCCGACAAGGACGTGGACGGCTTCCACGTGGTCAACGCCGGCCGGCTGGCCGTGGGCCGGGCGGGGCTCGTGCCCTGCACGCCGCTGGGGTGCCTGATCCTGCTGCAGGACGCGCTGGGCGACCTCTCAGGGCTCGAGGCGGTGGTGGTGGGCCGATCCAACATCGTCGGAAAGCCCGTAGCGCAGCTGCTGCTCGCGGCGGACTGCACGGTCACGATCGCCCACTCGCGCACGCGCGACCTGCCGGCCGTGTGCCGCCGGGCGGACATCCTCGTGGCGGCCGTGGGACGGCCGGAGATGGTGCGCGGCACGTGGATCAAGCCGGGCGCGACGGTGATCGACGTGGGCGTCAACCGCGTGCCCTCGCGCGACCCGCAGAAAGCGGCGGAGGGCAAGACGCGCGTCACGGGCGACGTGATGTTTGCGGAGGCGGCGGAGGTCGCCGGCCGCATCACGCCCGTTCCCGGCGGCGTCGGCCCTATGACCATCGCCTGCCTGCTGCGCAACACGGTCACCGCCGCCTGTCTCCGTCGAGGTCTGGCGCCGCCGGCGCTGAACTGAAGGACACGCCCGCACCCCTGGTCGGTGAACGGCTTTTTAAGCGGGTGTGGATGAAATGAGGGTCTTCGCCCGCAAGAAGACTGCGCGTCCATGACCTTCCTGCGCCTCAGCCACGATCCCGGACTGCTGCTGGCCGCCTTGGCGGTCTGCGGACTGTCCGCCTTCTCCGTCTTCCGCATCCGCTGGCGCATGGGCGTGGTGCGCGGCGGGGCGTGGCACGTGTGGGTGTTCCTGGCCGCGGCGTCGGCGGGAGCGGGCATGTGGGGCACGCACATGCTGGCCGTACTCGCCGAGCGTTCGGGCATGCGGACGGGCTTCGACCCGTTGGGGACGCTGGGGTCCCTGGCGGTGGCGGTGGTCGGCGCACACCTGTCGCTCGCCCTGGCCTGGAGCGGGCGGGAGCGGCTGCGCGTGGTCACCGGCGGCGTGCTGTTCGCCTTCACCGTCGCCGGCATGCACTACACGGCCATCGCCGCCCAGCACATGGAAGCTGCGCTGCGGTGGGAGCCGATCCTGGTGTGGCTGTCCGCGGTGACGGGCGCGACGCTGTCCGCGGTCGCTCTGCTGATCGCGGGGCGCGCGACCCGGCTCCCCCGCCAGGTCGCGGGCGCGGCGACGCTGGCCGCAAGCGTGTTGGCGCTGCACTTCATCGGCATGGCGGCGGTGACGATGATCCCGGACGCCAAGCTCTCCCTGCCCGGCGGCCTGCTGGACCAGACGGCCATGCTGTTCATCGCCTGCCTGATCCCCGGGCTGATGATCTCGGCGGGGCTGGGCGCCGCCTACCTGGACGACACGTCCAATCGTCGGGCGCAGGCACGCGCGCAGCGGCTCGCCGACGCCACCCGCGAGGGGATCGCGATCCTCGGCTCCGACCGCCGCGTCCAGGACTGCAACGCCGCCTTCTGCGGCCTCTGCGGCCTGACGGTGGAGGAGATCCGCGGGCGCGACCTGTGGAGCCTGGTGGTGCTCGACCAGGAGACGGAGTCGAGGCTGGACCAGCGGCAGGACGCCCACGTGGCCGCCGCCGACGGCACGCGCGTGCCGGTCGCGCTGAAGCTCGCCTTTGTCTCCGAGCAGGGCGAGGACGCCCGCCCCGGCCTGATCGCCGCCGTCACCGACCTGCGCGAGCAGCGCGCCGCCGAGGCGCGCATCCGCTTCCTGAACGAGCACGACGTCGTCACCGGCCTGCCCAACCGCGCCGCCCTGGTGGGCCGCATGGAGGAGGCGATGGCGCGCGTGAAGGCCGGCGACACGGAGAGCCTCGTGCTCCTGGACGTGCGGGTGACCAACAGCCAGGAGATCAACACCCTGCACGGCCACGCCGCCGGCGACGCGCTCCTGGCCAAGGTCGGCGAGCGGCTGAAGCGGCTGGCGGGCGGCCCCGAAGCCACGGCGCGCCTCGGCGGCAACGCCTTCGCCTTCTACATCGTCGGCACGCGCGAGATGGAGGAGGAGTCCGCGAGCGTGTTCTTCGAGCGCGTCACCTCGGTGCTGCGCCGCCCGTTCGTGTGGAACGCGCAGGCGATCGAGCCGCAGGTGCGCATCGGCGTCGCCGGCGTGCCGCAGGACTCGACCAGCGTCGCCGAGCTGATGCTGCACGCCGAGTCCGCGCTGCAGACGCCCGACGAGGAGGGGCGCGACGGCGTGTTCCTGTTCCGCCGCGACCTGCACGAGGCGCTCAACGCCCAGCGCGCCCTGGCCCACGACCTGCGCCGCGCCATCGCCGCCGACGAGCTGACCGTCTACTACCAGCCCCAGGCGCGGGCCGAGGACGGCACGCTCTGCGGCTTCGAGGCGCTGGTGCGCTGGAACCACCCCGAGCTCGGCTTCCTGCCGCCGGACCGCTTCATCGGCGTGGCCGAGTCGAACGGCCTGATCGGCGCGCTCGGCGAGTGGGTGCTGCGCCGAGCCTGCCTGGACGCCGTCACCTGGCCCAAGCCCGTCACCGTGGCGGTGAACCTGTCGCCCCTGCAGGTCGGCGAGCCCGGGCTGCCCGCCCGCGTCCACGAGATCCTGCTGGAGACCGGCCTGTCGCCCGGCCGCCTGGAGCTGGAGATCACCGAGAGCGCCCTGTTCCGCGACTACCAGCGCGCGCTGGACGTGCTGCGTCGCCTCAAGGCCATGGGCATCCGCATCGCCATGGACGACTTCGGCACCGGCTTCTCGTCCCTGTCCACGCTGCAGTCGTTCCCATTCGACAAGATCAAGATCGACAAGAGCTTCGTGCAGGGCGTGGGCGTGCTGGAGCGCTCCACCGTCATCGTGAAGGCGGTGCTGGGCATCGGCCGCGGCCTCGCCATCCCGGTGGTGGCCGAGGGCGTCGAGACCGGCGAGCAGATGAGCTTCCTGCGCGACGAGCTGTGCGCCTCCGTCCAGGGCTACTTCATCGGCAAGCCCGGCCCGGTGGAGCTGCACGCGGACCTCTTCGCCGGCGCGCCCGACGCCAAGCCGCGCCCCCGCCGCGCCGCCGCCTGACGTTGCCGCCCGGCGCCGGCGGCGGCTAGGCTGGCGCCCATGCACCGCGCCGTCCTCGCCGCCCTCGCCCTCGCCCTCCTGTCCGCGCCGGCGCGGACGGCGGAGCGGCCGCGGTGGGCTCTGGTGATCCACGGCGGGGCGGGCGTGATCGAGCGCGGGGCCATGGACCCGAGGACGGAGGCCGCCTATCGCGCCGCCATGTCCGACGCCCTCGCCCGCGGCCGCGCCGTGCTGGAGCGCGGCGGCCCGGCGATGGACGCGGTGGAGGCCGTGATCCGCGGCCTGGAGGACGACCCGCTGTTCAACGCGGGCCACGGCGCCGTCTTCACCGAGGCCGGCCGCAACGAACTCGACGCCGCTGTGATGGACGGCGCCACCCTGAACGCGGGCGCGGTCGCGGGCGTCACGCGTACGCGCCACCCCATCAGCTTGGCCCGCGCCGTCATGGAGAAGAGCGGCCACGTCATGCTGATCGGCGACGGCGCGGACCGCTTCGCCGCCTCGCAGGGGCTGGAGCAGGTCCCGCCCTCGTTCTTCTTCACCGAGCGGCGCTGGCAGAGCCTCGTCAAGCAGCTGCGCAAGGAGGGCCGCCCCGTTCCCGCCCGTCCCGAAGGCGCGCCGCCCGAGCCGCAGACGCCCGTCGCGCAGATCGAGCCGGAGGACGCCCACAGGTTCGGCACGGTCGGCGTGACCGCCCTCGATGCGCAGGGCCACGTCGCCGCGGGCACCTCCACGGGCGGCGTGCAGGCCAAGCGCTGGGGCCGCGTGGGCGACAGTCCGATCATCGGCGCGGGCACCTACGCCTCCGACCGGTCCTGCGCCGTGTCGGCCACCGGCTCCGGCGAGTACTTCATCCGGCTGACGGTCGCCCGCGAGATCTGCGCGCTGGTGCAGTACCGGGGCATGCCCCTGCAGGCGGCCGCCGACGAGGTGGTGCAGAAGCGCCTGGGCGCGATCGGCGGCGACGGCGGCGTGATCGCGGTCGCGCCCGACGGCCAGACCGCCTGGAGCTTCAACACCTCCGGCATGTACCGCGCCCGGCAGACGGCCGGCGGCGCCCCGCAGGTGGGGATCTACAAGGACGAGCCCTGAGGCCGGAGCGGGCGCAGCGCGATTCACCGCTTCCGCCCGCTGCGCGTCCGTGCGTTACTCCCCTCTCGCGCGAGTGGGGGGGACCACGCGCGCGGCACGTGCACCGCCTTCCCCGCCGCTGGACCGTTCATGGGCGACAAGCGCAAGCCGCTGATCCTGAGGCTGGACCCGCTGGAGCCGACCGACTCCGAGCCTCTCTCCGAGGCGCCCGCCGCGGCTGAGCCCGCGGCTACCGCGCTTCCGTCTGCTCTCAAAGCCGCCAACGCGTCCGAAGCTCCCCCTGCTCCGGTCGAGGAGGGCTCGCGCGTGGCGGCCGTGGCCGCGCGCCGCCGCCGCCGCGCGGTGGAGACGCCCGCCGAGCCGCCGCGTGAGGCCGCCGCGCCCGTCGCCGCGCCGGTGCGGGGCGAGGCCGGTCCGGCCCTTGCGCGCTGGGCCTATCCCCTGGCGGCGGTGGGGGCGGCCCTGTGGGCGGGGTGCCTGGTCACCTTCGTGGTCGGCTACGAGCGCGGCGCGGCGGGCTTCTCCTTCGCGCCCCTGCGCTGGGCGGTGGCCGCGCTGCTGGCGCTCCTGCCCGCCGCCCTGATGCTCCTGTTCGGCTACGTGGTGCGCCAGAGCGCCCGGCTGGCGGACGCCTCGCGCCGCGCGGCCGCCCTCGCCGACGCCCTGGCCGGACCCGCCGCCCTGGCGGGCGCCCAGGCCCACGGCGTGGTCGGGGCCGTGCGCGAGGAGATCGCCCGCGCCCAGGCCGCCGCCGACGAGGCCGCCCGCCGCATGGCCGCGCTCGGCGACTCCCTCGCGGAGGAGACCCGGCGCGTGTCGGAAGCCGCGGTGCAGGCCGAGCGCGCCGCCTCGCGCCTCGGCGGCCGCCTGCAGGGCGAGCGCGCGGAGCTGGCGAGCCTGTCCGGAACCCTCGACGCCCAGCTGGCCTCGGTCTCGGAGGGAGCCGCGCGCCATGCCCGCCTCGCCGCGGAGGCCAGCGACCTGGCGCAGGCCAACCTTCACGAGGCGCAGGCCGCCCTGGCCGCCCGCACCGCCGACCTTGTCGCCGCCGCCGGCGAGGCCGCGCGCGCGTCGGACGCCGCCGGCGGCGAGCTGGGACGCAACGGCGAGCGGCTGCAGCGGCTGGCGGAGTCCCTCGGCCGCGAGCAGGCGCAGTGGGCCGCCACCGCCCAGGCGCTGCTCGCCGACCAGGACGACCTCGCCGCCCGGCTCGAGACCGAGCGCGCCCGCTTCACCGACGCCGCCGTCGACGCGCGAGGCGCGGCCGGGGAGCTGCAGCAGGCCGCGACGGGCGGGGCGGAGTCCCTGCGCCGCCTCGCCGCCGAGACGGACGCCGCCGCCGAGGCCTCCCGCCGTCGCGTGGAGGGTCTGGCCGAGGCGGCGTTCTCCGCGGGCCAGCGCGCGGATCAGGCGTTCGAGTCCCGCCTCGCCGCCGCGCGGCGCGCCCTGGAAGAGCAGGCCGCCCAGGTCGAGGAGGCCGGCCTGCGCTCGGCCGCCCGCGTCGAGGCCGGGGTCGAGGCGTTGCGCGCGGCGACCGCCCGCGCCGAGGCGTCCGCCGCGCCCGCTCCGCCGCGCGCCGCCGAGCCCCCGTCGCCCACGCCCGCTCCGCGCACGGACACCGCCGCGCCGATCATCCTGACCCGCGCCGACGCCGCGCCGCCCTCCCCCGCCGAACCGGCCGCCTCCGCCACGCCGCCGGAGCCGATCGCCCGCGAGGAGCCGACCCCGCTCCGCCCGCGCCTGCAACTCGCGGCGGCCGACGAGGAGCTGTTCACCGCCCCCGCCGCGCCCGAGACGCCGGCGGGCGAGGACTGGAGCTGGAAGGACCTGCTCACCGCCATCGACGACCCCCAGCCGCTCGACGACGACGCCCTGGCCGAGCGCATGATCGGCGAGATCGAGGCCATGGGCGTCGACCCCGGCGCGCTCCTGCCGCGTGCGCGCATCGACGAGATCGCCCGCGCCGTGGACGCCGGTGACGACGGCCGGGCGCGCGAGGCCGTGCGCCGCCTCGCCCCCGCCGCCGTGCGCCGCCTGTCGCGCCGCGTGCTCACCGACAAGGTGCTGCGCGGGCAGGCCGACCTCTACCGCCGCCGCTACGGCGACCTGGTGCGCGAGGAGCGGCGCCGGCACGGCGGGGACGGCGACGACGCGGTCTCGGCGCTCCTCGGCTCGGACCCGGGCCGCGCCTTCCTCCTGCTCGACGCGGCGGTCGGCGACCTGCATTGACCCGGCTGAGCTTGCGCGAGGAGCGCTGGCCGCTCGCCGCGGCGTTCGTGATCGCGCGCGGGGCCAAGACCGAGGCGCGCGTGGTGGTCGCCGAGCTGGAGCGCGACGGCGTCCGCGGCCGCGGCGAGGCCGTGCCCTACGCCCGCTACGGCGAGACCGTCGAGGGCGTGCTCGCCGCCGCGGAGAGCGTGCGCGGCGCCGTGGAGGCGGGCTGCGGACGCGAGAGGCTGGCTGAGCTCCTACCGCCCGGCGCGGCGCGCAACGCTCTGGACTGCGCCCTCTGGGACCTGGAGGCCAAGGCCGCCGGCGTGCGCGCCTGGGAGCTGGCCGGCCGCGCCCGGCTCGACCCGGTGAAGACGGCCTACACCCTCAGCCTGGGCGAGCCCGCCGGCATGGCCGAGGCCGCCCACGCCAACGCCCGGCGCCCGCTGCTCAAGCTCAAGATCGGCGGCGGCGACGATCTCGACCGGGTGGCCGCCGTGCGCGAGGCCGCACCGAAGACGCGGCTGATCGTGGACGGCAACGAAGGGCTCTCCTTCGACGACCTGCGCCGGCTCGCGCCCGAGTTCGCGCGCCTGCGCGTCTCGCTGATCGAGCAGCCCCTGCCCGTCGCGGACGACGCCGCGCTGGAGGGCTGGAAGAGCCCCGTGCCCCTCTGCGCCGACGAGAGCCTGCACACGCGCGCCGAGCTCGACGCCTGCGCGCGCCGCTACGCCTGCGTGAACATCAAACTCGACAAGACCGGCGGGCTGACCGAGGCGCTGGCGCTGGATCGCGAGGCCCGCGCGCGCGGGCTGGAGGTGATGGCCGGCTGCATGGTGGCCACCTCGCTCGCCATGGCCCCGGCGCTGCTGGTGGCGCAGGGCGCGGCCTTCGTGGACCTGGACGGCCCGCTGCTGCTGGCGCGCGACCGCGAGCCGGGGCTCGTGTTCCAGGGCTCGATGATCGAGCCGCCCGTGCGGGAGCTGTGGGGATGATCGCGGGTGGACGCGCGTGGCTGCTTCTGGCGGCGGTGAACGGGCTGATGGCGGTGGCGGCGGGCGCGTTCGGCGCGCACGGCGTCTCCGACCCGCAGGTGAAGGAGTGGCTGCGGACGGGCGCGTCGTACCAATTGGCGCACGCGGTGGCGGGCTTGGTCGCCTGGGCGCTCCTGCCCCGTCTGGCGGGCGCGGGGGCGGCGGGGTGGCTGTTCGGCGTGGGCGCGCTGGTGTTCGGCGGCTCGCTCTACGCCCTGGCTCTGACCGGCGCGCACCTTTGGGGCGCGGTGACGCCCTTGGGCGGCCTGCTGCTCATGGCGGGGTGGGCCGTGCTGATCTGGAGCGCAGCCCGGGGCGCCGGCCCGGCGACCTGATGCGGCCGGTCGTCAGGCGCGCTTGGGCGCCGGCGGTCCTTGGCGCGTGGGGGCCGAAGCTTTCGTGACGGGCGGAGCAGCGGCCGGAGTCCTGTCCGCCTCGCGGAAGCGCGCCTTCATGCGGTCGACCCAGCCGGCGAAAGCGCCCGCGTCGCTCTGCGTCTGCGCCAGGGCCGCGCCCAGCCCCTCGCCCGGCGTCGCGCTGCTCAGTCCCGCGAGCGCCACGCGCAGGGCGTCGGGCTGGCCGGAGCGCTCGGCCAGGACGGCATAGCGGCCGCGCAGGCGCCCCAGCGCGACATCGTCGCCCGCGAGGCTGTAGGCCGTGCCCGCGCGCAGCAGCATTGCGGCCTCCACCCCCCCCAGCGGCCGACCGTCGCGCCAGCGGTCGCCGAGCCGCGCCTCCGCCATGCGCCCGGCGGTCGCCCAGTCGTGACCGCGCCAGGCGGAGAGCGCCCGCAGCTCCACGGCGTCGGGTGAGGCGTCCTTGCCGAGCACCTCCAGGGCGTGCTCGGTCCGGCCGAGGTCCAGCAGAGCGCGCGCCTCCACCAGCCGGCGCTGCGCGGCGAGCGCGGGGGGCAGCAGCGTCGAGCGCGTGTCGTTTAGGGCGCCCAGGGCGTCCTCCGGCTTGCGCGCCATCAACTCGACCAGCGCCAGGTCGGTGGCCACCTGCGCGCGGCCCACGCCGTCCAGCCGGTTGTCGACCTGGTAGCGCAGGAGCTCGGCGGCCTGATCCAGCAAATCCACGTCGACGAGTCGGCGGACCAGCCGGCGCACCATCACGTCACCGTCGACGCCGATGGGGGTCAACTCCTTGAAATCGAAGAACAGGGCCAGCGCCTGGATCGGCTGCAGCCCGTCGGCGCGGCCGTCCAGGAACAGCGCCTTGAACGCCGCCTGCAGGTCGGCCTGCAGGTCGGCGGCGGCCGGCGAGGTGGGCGAGCGCCCGCCCGCCGAGCGCAGTACGGTCAGCGCCTCGCGATAGCGGCCGGCGTCGAGGTCGAGCCGAGCCAGGGTGCGCACCGTCTCCAGCTCCGTCGCGTCGCCGCGCCAGCGGTAGCGCAGCGGCTCGAGGACGGCCGCCGCCTGCCCCGGCGTGAGCGCGCCCGCCTGCAGGCGCAGCTGCACCGCGTGGAGCAGCGCGGGGGCGGCCACCGCGTCGAGGGGCGAGCGTCCCGCCGCGTCGTACGATCGCAGCGCCCCATCGCGGTCGCCCGCGGCCTCCGCTACGCGCCCCGCGGTCAGCTCCAGCCCGTCCGCCTCCTCCGGCTCAAGCCCGCCGGAGGGCGCAGCGGCGAGCGCCTGGCGGGCGAGCGTCAGGTCGCCGCCCGCCGCGACGGCCTCGGCCCAGGCGCGGGCGAAGCGGGCGCGCCACTTGGGCGCGAACGCGGCCAGCGCCGGGCGTCCGGCGGCGAACTGCGCACGTGCGCCGGCCATGTCGCCCGAACGCCAGGCCACGTAGCCGCGCCAGAGCGAAGAGGCCGGGTCGTCGGCGGTGACGGGCGTGGAGAAGTCCGCCTGGGCGTCGGCCCAGCGGCCCGACATGGCGCGCGCAGCCCCCCGCAGGCCACGGAACTCGGGGTCGACCGCCAGGCGCGCGTCGGCGCGCACCAGGCCGTTCAGCACGCCGATGGCCTCAAAGCCCAGCTCCGACCCGACCAGGAAGCGCGCCAGCCCCATGCGGGCGGCCGTCGAGGCGCCCCGCCCGGCCCCGCTCTCCGCCGCGGCGCGCGCCAACAGGTCGTCGTAGCGCGCCGTCCAGCCGCCCGCGCCCGTGCGGCCCCAGGCGGCGAAGTCGACGAAGCCGGGCGCGGCGGCCGCGGCAGGCAGCTCCTGCGGCGAGGCGGCCCGCGCCGTCGCCTGCGCGCCGGGGGGCGACAGGGCGAGGCCGCGGGGCCGGCCGATGCGCACCAGATCGCCTTCGGCCTCAACCTGCAGGTCGTCGGCGACGGCGCGCACCGCGAGTCCCTGGGCGGAGGGCAGGAGCTCGGCCCCGACCACGGCATGGGCGTCCACCAGCCCCTTCGCGGGCGGCAGCGCGGGCACGGCGGCGATGCGGTCGCCCACCGCCGGATCTGTCAGCCAAAGCACGCCGCGCGCGCCGGCCACGTGGGCGCTCAGCGCGGGCGCGCCGGCCTCGTCCTGCTGCAGGCTCACCTGCTCGGGCCCGGCGCCGGGGGCGGGGCCGAGCGTCACGATCCACGTCGCACCGTCGGCGGAGGCCGAGACGGGCGCGGATGGCGGCGAGGCGATCCGCACCCCGCTCCAGCCCGGGCCGGAGATGGCCTCCACCTTGCGCGCCAGCGGCAGGCCGTGCGGGGCGGCGGCGAGGTCGAAGTGCGCGGCGGCGTCGAACACGACCCACACGGCGTCTCCGCGACGGAACACGGCGGCCGCGGGCGGCGCGCGCCAGGGGAAGCGCAGGCGCAGGGCGGCCCCGTCCTGCGCCGCGGCCACGCGCACGACGCCGTCGGCGGGGCGCGGGTCCGCGCCCGGAGTGGTGATCGAGGAAGCCGCGCCCGCGGACGCCGGCGCAAAGTTGATCCAGGTCGCGCCGTCGGCCCAGCCGCTGCGCACCTCGGCGTCGGCGGCGGGCGTCAGCCGCAGTTCGACCGCGCCGCCGTCCGTGCGCAGCTCGGCCTTGGCGACATGCGGCGGCGGGTCGACGTGCAGCCGCGCCATGTCGGGCGCCCCCGCCTTCGCGAAGCGCACCACCAGGTCGCGCCCGTCGCGCCGCACGGAGGTCGGCTTCGCGCCGTGCAGCTCGATGCGCGAGAAGCCGTCGGCGCGCCCGACCTTCACCTCGACCGTCGACGCCGCGGAGGCGAGCGCCGGCTGCAGCGCGAGCGCCAGGGCGACGGCGAGCGACGGCGCGGCGCGGAGCGGGCGGAGGGGAAGCACCTCCGCACCCTGCCGCAGGGCGCTTGTGGCGAGGTTAACCGTGCCGCGGCCGGACGCCGCGGCGCGGAGCCTGGGCGTCACGCGGCGGGCTTGTCGGGAGTCTTGGCCAGCGGGGCGGAGGCGGTCGACGCGGGCTTGGGCGCGGCGGCCGTGGTCGCGGTGGGCGCCGGGGAGGACTCGACGCCTGCGGCGGCCTTTGACGGCCGGGTGCGACGGGGCGCTGCACGGGCCAGACGCTTGGGCGCAGGTGCGGCCTTCACCGGGGCGGAGCGCTCGGCCTTGCCCCCCTCGGCGTCCGTCGACGGCGCGGACGCGACCTGCGCGACGGCAGGCGGGGCCGCCTTGCCCTCCGGCGCGGCGGGGGGAGGCGCCTGGGCGGCGGCCACCTGCTCGCGCACGGCGGCGAAGCGGCGGGCGAGGTTCTCCGTCAGGCGCTTGGCCTCGACGTTGCCCATCCTGGGCAGGACGGCGGCCAGGACCGACGGCTTCATCTTGGCGGCGACGGGTACGCGCACGCGGTCGTCCAGCTGCGCCATCAGCGAGCCGGCCTCCGCGGGCTTCATCTTCTCGTACACGACCACCAGCCGGTCGACCTCCGCCTGGCTCTGCGCGTCGGCCTGACCGAGAAGCGCCTGGAGTTGGGCCTTGCCGGCGTCCAGCGCCTTGAGCTTGGCGTCGACCTTGACCTCGGCGGCGGCCAGCAGTTGCAGCTGGGCGTCCAGCGCCTGCTCGCGCGCGTCGAGCTGGCCGCGGCGCGCGGATAGGCTCTGGATCACGGACAGCTCGGCCGGTGACAGCCCCGCCTCGCGCGCCAGCTCCGCCGCGCCCGGCGCGCATACGGGTGGCGGCGGCTTCACCAGAGCCGTCGGGGGAGACGCGGTCGAGGGCGTTTGCGAGGCTCCCTTGGCGCGGGGAGCGGCCTCCTCGGCGTGGGCGGCCGCGGAGGGGAACAGGGCGCCGACGCCGCCGACGGCGTCCAGCGCCTTGAAGGCGAGCACGCCGCCGACGGCGACGGCGGCGAGCGGCAGGATGCGGGCGGGCGGGCTCATGCGCGGGCGCTTCGGCGGCGTGCGACGAAGCGGGCGAGCCGGTCGCCGCCCGCGGTGGCCGCCGGAGCGGTCGTGGGACGGTCGTCGACCATCTCGGGCTGGACGGCGGGAGACGCCTGCGCCTCTACGACGCGCTCGGCGGCGCGCAGGGCGGCGGCGAGACCGCGTTCGGTCGGCTCGCGCGCCAGGACCGGGAAGGGGATCGGCTCGGCGGCGGCAGGGCGGGCGGCGGCTAAGGGCGCGTCGCGCACGGGAGACGGACGCGCCGCGGCCTCCTCCACGCTGCGGGCGGCGACCTGTGCGCGGCGGCCGGCGGCGTCGGCGGCGCGGACGCCCTCCTCCAGCCGTGCGACGGCGGCGGCCGCCTCCTCGCCCGCACGGTCCAGGCGCGGCACGAGGCCGCGCGCCGTCTCGATGCGCGCCAGCAGCGCGTCGTGGGCCTCCTCCGTGGCGCTGCGCAGCGCCTGCAGGCCGGTCTCCGCGCGAGCCGCCGCGGCGTCGAGTTCGCCCACGGCGCGCACGAACTGGCCCTGCCCCTCGCGCAGCAGCTTGAGCTTGCCGTTCAGCCTCACGCCCACGGCCACCGCGGTCAGCAGCAGCACGGCGAGGAGGCCGTCCATGGCCAGGGAGATCGGGTTCACCGCGCGACTCCGGCGACGGCGATCCGGGCGGCGGGGGGCAGCGGCGCCTCCACGCGCACGGCGATCGCCTGGTTGGAGCGGCCCATGCGGCCGCGGGTGAGCGGCACCTGCCCGGCGCGCAGCTCCACGATGCTGTCCGGGCCGACGTTGAGCATCAGCGTGTCGCCCACCTTGAGGTCCAGCACGCGCGAGAGAGGCGCCTGCTGCTCGTCGAGCACCACCTGCACCTCCATGGTCGTGGACCACAGCTCGGTGGCCAGGTGGCTCTCCCAGATGTTGTCGCGCCCGAACTTCTCGCCGACGAACTGCTGGAGCAGCAGCTTCCGGATCGGCTCCAGCGTGGCGTAGGGCAGCAGCAGCTCGATGCGGCCGCCGCGGTCCTCCATGTCGACGCGCAGCTTGATCAGGATCGCGGCGTTGGCCGGCCGGGCGATGGCGGCGAAGCGCGGGTTGGTCTCCAGCCGGTCCAGGGTGAACTTGACCGGCTTCAGCGGCTCGAAGGCCGACTGCGCGTCCGTCAGCACCACCTCCACCATGCGCTGCACCAGGGCGCGCTCGATGGTGGTGTAGGGGCGGCCCTCGATCCGGATCGCCGCCGAGCCGCGCCGGCCGCCCAGGAGCACGTCGACGATGGAGTAGATCAGGTTCGAGTCGACCGTCAGCAGGCCGTAGTTGTCCAGCTCCTCGGCGCGGAACACACTCAAGATCGCCGGCAGCGGGATGGAGTTCAGGTAGTCGCCGAAGCGGATGGACGACAGGCTCTCCAGGCTCACCTCGACGTTGTCGGAGGTGAAATTGCGCAGCGAGGTGGTCATCAGCCGCACCAGGCGGTCGAAAACGATCTCAAGCATCGGCAGCCGCTCGTACGAGATCAGCCCCGAGTTGATGATCGCGCGGACGCCGGTCTGTTCGGAGACGACCTCGCCGACGCCGTCGAAGCCGAGCAGGCTGTCGATCTCGTCCTGGCTGAGGATGCGCTCGCCCGGCATCGGCATACCGCCGCCGCCCTCGCCGCCCCAGTCCAGGGCGTCGTCGGTTCCAGCGTCCTGGACGGCGGCGTCCGTCATCAATTGACGAGCATTTCTTCGATCAGGACGGCGTTCACCTTCGCCGGCGCGATCACCAGGTTCACGCGGCGCAGGATCTCCATGCGCAGCTGGTAGGAGCCGGCCGAGCCGGACAGGTCCTCAGGGCGCAGCTCGCGCAGGAAGGTCTGGAACATGTCGTTGAGGCGCGGCGCGTTGGGCTCGATCTCGTCGGCGGCGGCGGCGTCGGGGAGCTCGAAGGCGAGCTTCAGCTTGATGTAGCCGGGCTTGCCGTCGGCGGTCTGCATGTTCGCGGTGATGTCGGGCATGGTGTAGTAGACGACGCCGTCCGGGCCCTCGCTGATCGGGCTCTTGCCGTCCTTGCCCTTTTCGTCAGCCTTCTTGTGCGGCTTGGGCTTGGCTTTCGCGCCCTCCGCATGTGCGCCGTGGCTCCCCAGGAGCAGGAAGGCCGTCGCGCCGCCGCCGCCGAGCACCACGACCGCGCCGGCCGCCGCGGCGATCAGGACCATCGGCGGCTTCTTCTTGGCGGGGGCCGCGCCCTCCTCGCCTTCCGGCGTCGGGGGAGCGGCCTCCTTCTTCGGCTTGGACATGCAGCGCGATCCGGGCGGCGGGGGAGCTGGGCTCCGAGGTCGCCCGGCAGGAAGCGGCCGGGGTGGTTAACGCGGGGTTCAGGGCCCGGCACATCCTGCCGCCCCGCCCCGGTCGAAAGCGCCGCGTTAACCTAGCTCGTCGTTGTTTCGGTTGATTTTTTCCGTGGCACGGCCGTTGCTCCACTCCCGGCGATGGATAACACCCTCTACGTCGGCCTTTCGCGCCAGCTGACGCTCCAGCGCCAGCTGGACGTGGCCGCGAACAACCTGGCCAACCTCGACACCGCAGGCTTCAAGGTCGAGCAGCTGATGCTGCAGTCCGACCCGCTGCGCCCGGCGCAGGGCGGCGGACGCTCGGACGCGATCCGCTACGTGATCGACAGCGGCGTGGCCCGCGCCTTCACGCCCGGCGCGCTGGAGAAGACCGGCTCGTCGCTGGACATGGCGGTGGAGGGCGACGGCTTCTTCCAGGTGCAGACGCCCGACGGCGTCCGCTACACCCGCGACGGCCGCTTCAGCCTGGACGCGCAGAACCAACTGACCACGCAGGCGGGCGCTCCGGTGCTCGACGCCTCGGGCTCGCCGATCACGATGGACCCCACCAAGGGCGAGATCTCGGTCGCCAAGACCGGCCAGGTGAGCCAGGGCGGGCAGCCGGGCGCCAGGATCGGCGTGATGCGCTTCTCGAACCTGTCCGGCCTGTCGAAGGGCGGCGACGGCCTCTACGCCTCGGACGAGACGCCCGTGGCCGCGGCCGACGCCGGCGTGCGCCAGGGCTATGTGGAGCGCTCCAACGCCCAGCCGGTCGTCGAGGTGACGCACCTCGTCGAGATCAACCGCGCCTACGAGCGCATCGCCAACATGATCAACTCCGCCCACGACCTGTCGCGTTCCGCCATCCAGCGGCTCGGCAAAGCGGCGTAAGGGGACCACCGAACATGAGAGCGCTGCGCATCGCTGCGACGGGCATGGCCGCCCAGCAGCTGAACGTCGAGACCATCTCGAACAACATCGCCAACATGAACACCGTCGGCTTCAAGAAGCAGCGGGCGGAGTTCCAGGACCTGCTCTACGAGAACGTCAGCCGCATGGGCGCGCAGTCGTCGGACCAGGGCACGGTGGTGCCGACAGGCATCCAGCTGGGCTCGGGCGTGAAGACCGGCTCGATCTACCGGATCACCAGCCAGGGCGCGATGACCAGCACCGGCAACAAGTACGACCTGGCGGTTAACGGGCGCGGCTACTTCCAGGTGCTGCTGCCCTCGGGCGACACGGCGTACACGCGTGCGGGCAACTTCAGCCTGTCGGACACGGGCCAGCTGGTGACGGTGGACGGCTACACGGTGCAGCCGACGATCACGATCCCGCAGGGCACCACAGACGTGACCATCTCCAAGTCGGGCCAGGTGCAGGCGACCATCGCCGGCCAGGTCCAGCCGCAGACGGTGGGACAGCTGCAGCTCGCCAACTTCAGCAACGAGGCCGGGCTGGAGGCGATCGGCGACAACTACCTGCTGCAGTCGGGCGCCTCTGGCCAGCCCGTGCTGGCGAGCCCCAACTCCACCGGAGTGGGCTCCGTGATGCAGGGCTACACCGAAGCCTCCAACGTCGATCCGGTCACCGAGATCAGCTCGCTGATCGTGGCGCAGCGCGCCTACGAGATGAACTCCAAGGTGGTGACGAGCGCCGACCAGATGCTCTCCACCGTCGCCCAGCTGAAGAGCTGACGATGCGCGCGCTGCTCCTCGCCGCCGCGATCCTGGCTTCGGCCGGCGCGGCGCGCGCCGCCGACCTCGAGCTGCGCGGCGTCATGCAGGCGGCCGGTCCGCGCATCACGCTCGGCGACCTGTTCGAGGGCGCGGGCGCGGGCGGATCGACGGTGGTCGGCGTGGCGGCCCCTGCGGGCGGGCAGACGGTCCTCGACGCCGGCATGGTGCAGGCCGCGGCGCACCGCGCGGGCCTCGCCTGGAGCAATCCGGAGGGTCGCCGCCGGCTGATCGTGGCCAGCGTCGACAAGGCCGCGCCGCGCGGCGCGGCTCCGTCCAGGGCACGCCGGCAGGTGCTCGCCTACGCCCGCAACATCAACGCCGGCGAGGTGGTGCAGGCGTCCGACGTGGTGTGGAGCGACGAGGCGGTCGCCCCCGGCGACGCGGTGGCCGACGCGGACGCGGTCGTCGGCATGTCCGCCCGCCGTCCCCTGCGCGCGGGCGCGGGCGCCGCCGTCCACGACCTGGGCGCCCCGCGGGTGATCAAGCGCGACGACCCGGTGCAGGTCGCCTTCGAGGAGGACGGGATCATGCTCGTGCTCACCGGACGCGCCCTGGCCGACGCCGCCGTGGGCGACGCCGTATCGGTGATGAACCCGGCCTCCAAGAAGACCGTGGACGCGGTCGCGTCCGGTCCAGGCCGCGCGGTGGTGGGCGCCGCCGCCGAGGCCCTGCGCGCGCGCGCCTTCCCGAACCCAGCCCTGGCCTACGCCAGCCTCCGCCCGTGAGAGTCCCCATGCGTCCAGCCCCCGCCCTCGCCCTTCTGGCCGTCCTGGCCGCGCCTCTCGGGGCCTGCGCCGCCGTGCAGGACGCGGTGCTGACGCCGCAGATGACGCCCATGGGCTACCCCTCGGCGCTGCTGCCGCAGACCACCACGGTGCTGCTGCAGCCGACCGTCTCGCCCGCCATGATGGTCGGGCGCCCGGCCGGGGCGAACAGCCTGTGGCGCACGGGCGCGCGCGCCTTCTTCCAGGACCAGCGGGCGCACCGCGTCGGCGACATCCTGACCGTCAACGTCGCCATCACCGACTCCGCCCAGGTGCAGAACACCTCGATCGCCACCCGCAAGGCGAACGCCAACGTGGGCATCCCGAACTTCCTCGGGCTGGAGTCCTCGATCGGCAAGATCCTGCCCAAGGCCTTCGACCCGTCGAACGCGCTGGGCGTGAACAGCGACGTGGAGTCCAACGGCCAGGGCTCGGTGAACCGGTCGGAGGCGGTGAACCTGACGGTGGCCGCCATCGTCACCTCCGTGCTGCCCAACGGCAACCTGGTGATCCAGGGCCGGCAGGAGGTGCGCGTGAACAACGAGCTGCGCGAGCTGACCGTGGCGGGCGTGGTGCGGCCGGAGGACATCAGCTCCGCCAACACCATCCAGCACACCCAGATCGCCGAGGCGCGCGTCAGCTACGGCGGCCGCGGCCAGGTCTCGAACGTGCAGAAGGCCCCGATCGCCAACTCGCTGCTGACCAAGTTCAGCCCGTTCTGACGCCACCTCGCGCGGGGATCGGCGGCGGTGCGCTCGGCAGGGGCGACGCCGGGTCGCGCAGGTACGCGAGGACGTCGCCGATCACCCGCGCGCGGCCGAGGTCGCGCGTGAGCAGGTGGCGTCCGTCCGGATAGTAGGCCGTGCGCCCGCCGACGTGCGCCAGCCGGTCGGCGGCGAAGAAGGCGGCGTGCTTGGGGATCAGGTCGTCGTGCGCGCCGTAGAGGTAGAGGGCGCGCTCCGGGTGCGGCAGCCGGCCGATGCGCTCGCGCGCGGCCTGCATGAGGTTCACCAGGCCGTAGGTGGCGTCCACGCGCGTGGCGAAGATCATGTTGCGGTCGCGACCCATGGCGCGCAGCTCGTCGAGGTTGTCGCTGGCGTGGATGCGGCGCGCGAGCCAATCCGGCGCGTTCAGCTCCCGGGCGGGCGCCAGGTGCGCCAGCGACCACAGGGCGGCGGAGGAGAGCGGGTCCTGCGCGCCCCAACCCCACACGGCGGGCGAGGACAGCACCAGCCTGTCGCAATCGGGCGCGGGGCGTTGCGCGTCGGTGGAGGCGGCGATCGCCACCGCGCCGCCCATGCTCTCGCCCACCACGGCCAGCACCGCCCCGGGATGGCGCGCACGCACCAGGGCGCAGGCGCAGCGGAGGTCCTCGGCCATCAGCGCCTCGCCGCCCCACACGCCCCGGTCCGCGCCGCGCCCGAAGCCGCGCTGGTCGTAGGCGTAGACGGCGATCCCCCGCCCCGCCCAGGCCTCGCCCGCGAAGTGGAAGGCGTTGGCGTAGTCGTTCATGCCGTGCAGGGCGACCACGGCCGCCCAGGGCTCGCGATCAGGCGGCGTCCAGATGCTCAGCGGCAAGCGCGCGCCGTCTCCGCTCACCAGGGCGTCGGCATCCAGCCTCGGCCCGGCGAAGCCCGCGCCTGGCGCAACCGGCTTCTGCACCAGCGGCGTGCAGGCGGAGGCGAGCGCGCCGGCTCCGGCGAGGAACACGCGCCGCCTCACGACGCCAGGATCGCCGCGACGCGCCGGCGCAGCTCGGGCACGACCTCGCGCTCGAACCAGGGCTCGCGCCGCAGCCACGCGGTGTTGCGCCAGGAGGGGTGCGGCAGAGGCAGCACCGCGGGCGCGTACTCGCGCCAGGCGCGCACCGTCTCGGTCATGGTCGGCTTCATGCGCGCGCCGAGCGCCCACAGTTGGGCGTGGCCTCCGACCAAGAGCGTCATCTCCACCGCCGGCAGCGCCTGCAGCAGCCGGTCGCGCCACAGCTCGGCGCAACGCGGCGGCGGCGGAAAGTCGCCGCCCTTCGGGTTGGTGCCCGGAAAGCAGAAGGCCTGCGCCGCCACGCCGATCCGGCCGTCGCCGTAGAAGGTCTGCGCGTCCACGCCCATCCAGTCGCGCAGGCGCTCGCCCGAGGCGTCGGTGAACGGGCGCCCGCTCTCGTGCACCCGCCGCCCCGGCGCTTGGCCGCAGACCAGGAGGCGCGTGCGCGGCCCGACCATGACCACCGGCCGCGGCTCGTGCGGCAGGTGGCCGGCGCAGGCGCGGCAGGCGGCGATCTCCTCCAGCAGGCCGGTCAGCCGGCCGGCGGGGTCAGCCGGCGCGGGCGCGGGCGCGCTCAAGAAAAGCGTCGTCCTTGCCGATCAGAGCGGCGAACGAGGGCCGCGCGTGGATGCCCGCCAGGTAGGCGGTGAGCTTGGGATAGGTCGCCGCGTCCAGCTCGGATTTCGCGTGGCGCAGGTTCACGAACGGGCTGGCCACGGCGATATCGGCCAGGGTGAAGCGGTCCTCCACGAGGAAGCCGCTCGGCGGTATGCTGCGCTCGAGATAGGCGAAGATGGCGGGCAGCTCGTCGCTCTCCGCCTTGCTCGCCGCCGCCTCGTCCGCCGGGCGCCCGACCAGGGGCGCCACCACGCGGTTGAAGAACACCTTGACCTTGGACGGGACGGAGATCGTGTCGGCGAACTCGTCGAACCACAGGGTGCGGCCGCGCGCCCGCGGCTCGGTCGGGATCAGCTGCGGCTGCGGATGCTTGGCGTCGAGGTAGACGGCGATGGCGGTGGAGTCCGACAGGGTGAAGCCGTCGTCGTCGCGCAGCGCGGGGATCTTCCCGAACGGGCTCGCCTCCAGGAACTCGGGCGTCGGCGGGATGCCCTGGCCGAACACCTGGTTATCCACGGAGAGGCCCTTCTCGGCGCAGATCACCAGCACCTTGCGCACGTAGGGCGACAGGCTGGAGCCGTAGATGATCATGACGCATCCTCCTCGCCGACGCCGGGGTCCGCGATCTCGGGCCCCGGGAGCCGCAGCCTATACACGCCCTTGAGCGTGTCCGGGTCCGTGGGGCGGCCCTTCCGCGTGATCTCCAGCCGCCCGGCGCGCGCCAGGCCCACGGCCGTGGCGCGCACCTGCCCCATGAGCCGTCGCCAGCCCTCCGGATCGACCGCCTTGGCCGCCTCGGAGGGGCAGATGCTCTTGCCGGGGTCGCGACGGCTGAGGAGATCGAAGACGGCGTCCTCGATGGGCGAGGCCGTCATCCGCCGCGCTTCAGCGTCTCGCGGGCGATGATCAGCTTCTGCACCTCGCTGGTGCCCTCGTAGATGCGGAAGATGCGCACGTCGCGGTAGAGGCGCTCGATGCCGTACTCGCTGATATAGCCGGCGCCGCCAAAGATCTGCACCGCCCGGTCGGCCACGCGGCCCACCATCTCGCTGGCGTAGAGCTTGGCCGCCGCGCTCTCCATGACGACGTTCTCGCCCCGGTCCTTGCGGCGCGCGGTCTCCATCGTCAGCGCGCGGGCGGCGAGCGCCTCCGTTTTGCTGTCCGCGAGCATGGCCTGGATCATCTGGAACGAGCTCAGCGCCTGGCCGAACTGCTTGCGCTCGCTGGCGTAGGCCACGCAGTCGACGATCAGCCGCTCGGCCACGCCGACGCACACCGCCGAGATGTGCAGCCGCCCGCGGTCGAGCACCTGCATGGCCACCTTGAAGCCCTGGCCCTCTTCGCCGAGGCGGTTCTCCGCCGGCACGCGGACGTTGTCGAAGTGGACGTCGTGCACGTGGGCGCCCTGCTGGCCCATCTTCTTCTCGGCCTTGCCGACGCTGACGCCCGGCAGGTCCTTGGGCACGAGGAAGGCCGACACGCCGCCCGCGCCCGCCCGCTCCGCGTCCGACCGCGCCATGACGGTGAAGAGCTGAGCCTTGCCGGCGTTGGTGATGTAGCGCTTGGAGCCGTTCAATACGTAGTGGTCGCCGTCGAGGTGCGCGGTGGTGCGCACGCTGCCGGAGTCGGACCCGGCCTCCGGCTCGGTCAGGGCGAAGGAGGTGATGGTCTCGCCCGAGGCGATGCCGGGAAGCCAGCGAGCCTTTTGCTCGGGCGTGCCGAACATCACCAGCCCCTGGCTGCCGATGCCGACGTTGGTGCCGAACACCGAGCGGAAGGCGGGGCTGGCGCGGCCGAGCTCCAGCGCCACCAGGCACTCGTCCTCCATCGAGAGGCCCAGGCCGCCGTACTCCTCGGGGATGGAGAGGCCGAACAGGCCGAGGTGCTTCATCTCCTCGACGAGTTCGGGCGGGACCTCGTCTTCCTCCGCCGTGCGCGCCTCGACGGGGCGCAGGCGCTCTGTGACGAAGCGGCGGACCGTGTCGATGAGCTGGTCGCGGATCTCGGCGTCAAAGGCCATGGCGCGCGCGTCCCTTCCGTAATCGTGACGGGCGTTTATGAACCGGGCTCGGCGCAGGGTCGAGCGGGAGCGTACGCGTGGCGGACGGCGATGGCGGGAGCGGCGTGTCGACCGCCAGGATCACCGAGGGCGAGTGGGCCGGCTGGTACAGCTGGAGCGGCCGCGACAACTTCGAGGCGCTGGTCGGACCCTTCTACTCCCGCCTGGCCGACGGCGAGCCGACCTGCGGCTGCCGGCTGGAGGCCAAGCACATGAACGGCCAGGGCGGCCTGCATGGCGGCGCCATGATGACCTTCGCCGACTTCGCCCTGTTCATGCTGAGCTCGCGCGCCCGCGGCGGCGGCCCCGCGGTGACCGTCAACCTGTCCGGCGACTTCCTGGGCTCGGCCAAGACCGGCGAGCGGATCGAGGCTCGCGGCGAGGTGACCAAGGCGGGCGGCAGCCTGGTCTTCATCCGCGGCCTCGTGACCGCCGAGGCCGAGCGCCGGCCGGTGCTGAGCTTCACGGGCGTGATCAAGAAGATCCGCCCGCGCTCCTGACGCTCAGGGCAGCGGATCGGCGCGCGTCTGCGCCGGGATCATCCGCTGCAGCAGGCCGTCGCGGCGGACGGCGACGTGGTAGGCGGTCGCCGCCACGTGCAGCAGCACCAGGGCGTAGAGCGCCCATTGGGCCGTCGAGTGGCCGAACGCTGCGAGCTTGGCGATGGCGTCGACGTGGGGGAGGCTCGGCAGGGGCAGGCCCCAGAACTGGACCCCGTGCTTGCCCATGGCGCTCATCACGTAGCCGGAGATCGGCATGGCGAAGAGCACCAGGTACATCAGCCAGTGGTTGGTCACGCCCACGAGGTGCAGCCAGCGCGGCATCTCCGGCCCCGGCGGCGGCGCGGGGTGGGTGAAGCGCCACGTCAGCCGCAGCGCGATCAGGAGCCAGATCGTGATGCCGATCGACTTGTGCAGGCCGAACAGGAACCCGCCCTGCGGCGCGGTCTGCGGCAGGCTCAGCATCACCCAGGCGATCGCCACCTGCGCCAGCACGATGGGCGGCGTGATCCAGTGGAGGTGCTGGGCGAGCTCGGTGTAGCGCCGCCCGTCCGGCGCGTCGTAGGTGGTCGCGTCGCTCCGCGCCGTGGTGGCCATGACCCTGCTCCGCCCGAAGTGCGACGCTAAGCGCCTTTTCCGCCTGCGGAAAGGCGCTCCGTTTATTGTAACCGCGCCTGTGACCGTATAGGAGGAGGACTCCCGATCCAGACGGAGTCGTCTCATGGCCAAGGTCCTGGTCCTCTACTATTCGAGCTACGGTCACATCGAGACGATGGCGCACGCCGTCGCGGAGGGTGCGCGCGAGGTCGAGGGCGTCACCGTGGACGTCAAGCGCGTGCCGGAGACCGCGCCGCCCGAGGTGGCCGCGGCGGCGCACTTCAAGACCGACCAGCCCGCGCCAGAGGCGACGATCGAGGAGCTGGAGGGCTACGACGCCATCGTGATCGGCACGGGCACGCGCTACGGCCGCATGACCAGCCAGATGGCCGCCTTCTGGGACAAGACCGGACCGCTGTGGGCCAAGGGCGCCTTCAACGGCAAGGTGGGCGCGGCCTTCACCTCCACCGCCGGCCAGCACGGCGGCCAGGAGACGACGCTGATGGCCATCCACACCAGCTTCTTCCACCTGGGCATGGTCGTCGTGGGCCTGCCCTACAGCTACACCGGACTGTTCGAGCTGGACGCGGTGCACGGCGGCACGCCGTACGGCGCGTCGACTATCGCGGGCGGCAAGGGCGAGCGCCGGCCGACGGACAACGAGCTGGGCGGCGCGCGCTTCCAGGGCCGACATGTGGCCGAGATCACCAAGAAGCTTCACGGCTGAAACGGAGCCCACCCGCCAGCTTGAGCGTTAGGACCGCAAAGCCAGGGAGTCTCCCGATGCGCCTCGCCGCCAGCCTCGTCGCCGCCTTCAGCCTTCTCGCCGGTTCTGCCGCGATGGCCCAGCACCACGGCGGAGGCGGGGGCGGAGGTCACGGGGGCGGGGGCGGCGGTGGTCACGGCGGAGGCGGAGGCGGAGGCTTCCATGGCGGTGGAGGCGGCGGCGGGGGCGGCTTCCACGGCGGAGGCGGAGGTTTCCACGGCGGAGGCGGCGGCTTCCACGGCGGCGGAGGAGGCGGAGGCTTCCACGGTGGCGGCGGCTACGGTGGCGGCGGTTATCACGGCGGCGGCGGGGGCTCCGGCTTCCGCGGTGGTGGTGGAGGCGGCGGCTACGGCGGAGGCGGTGGAGGCTGGCGGGGGAGCTACGGCTACCACGGCGGCTGGAGCGGCTTCCACGGCGGGCGGTACTACTCCGGCGGCTACGGCATAGCCCCGTTCATCGGCGGCCCCCTGCTCGGCTACTACGGCGGATACCCGTACTACTGCCGCGGCGGCCACCGCTGGCGCTGGGATCCTTACGGCGGCCGCTGGATCTGGTGGCGCGGCTACGGCTGCTGAGGCGTGAGCCGGCCGGGCAGGGGCGTCAGCTCCCCTCCGCGTCCGGGGCCGTGTCGCGGAAGTAGGGCTCGACCGGGCCCTGCAGCTTCATGGTGATGGGATTGCCCTTGCGGTCGAGCGTCTTGCCGACCGTGAGGCGCACCCAGCCCTCGCTGACGCAGTATTCGTCGACGTTGGTCTTCTCCTGCCCCTTGAAGCGTATGCCCACGCCGCGCGCGAGCAGCGCCTCGTCGTAATACGGGCTGCCGGGGCTGGCGGAGAGGCGGTCGGGCGGAGTGTCGCTCATGGGGCGCGTCTTAGCCCGCGTGTCGCGCCCGCGCCAAGGCGGCCCGCGCCCCGCCTCGACCGCGCCGCTTTCGCCCCGCAGACGCGGCGCGATGCGATCGCCCGCCCTCCTGGCCGCCGCCAGCCTCCTGACGTCGGCGTCCGCGGCGGACGCGCAGCCCCCGGCCGCGCCGCCGCCGGTCGCCGCTGCGGCGGAGGACGGGTCCGCCCTGGTGGCGGAGCTGGAGATCGTGGGCCGGCCGCCCGGCCCGGCCATGTGGCGCGTCCGCCGCGGCGGCTCGGAGGTGGTGATCCTGGGCGCCGTCTCTCCCCTGCCGCAGTCGCTGCGGTGGGACGAGGCGCAGGTCGGCCGCGCCCTGGACGGCGCGCGCCAGCTGCTCACCCCGCCCGAGGCGCAGGTCAGCCTGTTCGACGGTCCGGTCGCCGCGCTGCAGTTCGTGCGCCTGCGCGCGTTGACACCGCTCAACCGGCGCACGCCGCCGCCGCTCTACGCCCGCGTCGCAGCGGCGGCCCGCGTGGCGCACGCCGACCCGGCCAAGCTGAACGGCTGGCGTCCCGCGGCGGCGGGTGGCTGGCTGTTGGCGGACTTCTACAAGGCCGCCGGCCTGTCGCTGGCGAAGCCGACCTCGACGGTGGTGCGCCTCGCCAAGGCGCGCCGCGTGCCCGTACGTCCCATCCTGCGTGTGAGCGGGGCGCCGTTCCTGAGCGCCTTCGCCGACATGGGCGAACCGCAGCAGCAGCGCTGCCTGGAGGCGGCGGTGGACGAGGTGGACTGGCAGGCCGGCCACGCCCGCCCGACCGCCGAGGCCTGGGCGGCCGGCCGCGTAGACGGCGCCCGCGCCGGGCGCTCGCACGCCCTGTGGTCGAGCTGCCTGGAGCAGCTGCCCAACGTCCGCGCCCTGCAGGAGCGGGGCGTCGCCCAGGCCTTCTCCGCCATGGACGCCGCCCTGCGCGAGCCGGGCCGCACGGTGGCGGTGGTGGACCTGCGCTACCTCGACACGCGCAACGGCCTGCTGGACCGCCTGCGCGCGACGGGCGCCACGGTGGACGTGCCGCCCGCCTGAGGCGTCAGGCCGCGGCGGCCCGCACGGCGCCCTCGATGTCGGCGATCACCTGGGTGACGAGGCGCTCGTCGTCGCCCTCGGCCATGATGCGGATCAGGGGCTCGGTGCCCGAGGGGCGCACCAGCACGCGGCCGGAGCCGTTGAGCCGCGTCTCGCCCGCCGCGATCGCGGCCTGCACCGCGTCCGCCTTGAGAGGCTCGCCACCGGCGAAGCGGACGTTCTTGAGCTTCTGCGGCACAGGCTCGAACTGCCGGCCGAGCTCGCTCAGAGGCTTGCCCGTGGCGCGCATCACAGCGAGCACCTGCAGGGCGGTGAACAGGCCGTCGCCGGTGGTGGCCACATCGGACAGGATCACGTGGCCAGACTGCTCGCCGCCCACGTTGAAGCCGCCCTCGCGCATGCGCTGCATGACGTAGCGGTCGCCCACCGCCGTGCGCTCCAGCTTCAGCCCGCGCGCCTGGAGGAACCGCTCGAAGCCGAGGTTGGACATGACGGTGGCCACCACGCCGCCGCCCTTGAGCCGGCCTTCGGACGCCCAGCGGTCGGCGATCAGCGCCATGATCTGGTCGCCGTCGACAGAGCGGCCGTTCTCGTCGCACAGGGCGATGCGGTCGGCGTCGCCGTCGAGCGCGATGCCGATGTCGGCGCGGTACTCGCGCACGGCGCGGGCCATGGCCTCGGGGTGGGTGGAGCCGACCTCGGCGTTGATGTTGCAGCCGTTCGGCGTGACGCCGATGGGGATCACCTCGGCGCCGAGCTCGTAGAGGGCGGTGGGCGCGACCTTGTAGGCGGCCCCGTTGGCGCAATCGACCACCACGCGCAGGCCGTTCAGCGTCGCCGAGCGCGGGAAGGTGGCCTTGGCGATCTCGACGTAGCGCGCCTGGGCGTCGTCGATGCGCTGCACGCGGCCGAGCGACTTGGGCTCGGCGAGGCCCTCCTGCAGGCCCTCCTCCATCAGCGCCTCGATCTCGAGCTCGCGGTCGTCGGAGAGCTTGTAGCCGTCGGGGCCGAACAGCTTGATCCCGTTGTCGCCGAAGTCGTTGTGCGACGCGGAGATCATCACGCCGAGGTCGGCGCGCATGGAACGCGTCATCAGCGCCACCGCGGGCGTGGGCAGCGGGCCGAACAGCCGCACGTCCATGCCCGTCGAGGCGAAGCCCGCCACCAGCGCGGGCTCGATCATGTAGCCGGACAGGCGCGTGTCCTTGCCGATCACCACCAGGTGGCGGCGCGTCGGGTCGCGCAGGAACAGCTTGCCGGCGGCCAGGCCGACGCGCAGGGCGACCTCCGCGGTCATCGGGTACTTGTTGGCCTGCCCGCGAATACCGTCGGTGCCGAAGTACTTGCGTGCGGCCATGGGGAGTCGAGCCCGTCGTCTTCCGCCGCATCGCCCCGCGGCGGGCTGCGTCATACACCCGGAAGGCTGCACAGGGGTGAAACGATTGTTCAGCCGCGCGTCAGGCGGGGCGGTGCTATAGGCCCGCTCCCTTCGAACGGCGGAGTCGGGCTGAGGACATGTGCGGCATCATCGGCATCGTGGGGCGCTCGCCCGCCACGCCCCGTCTGGTCGAGAGCCTGCGCCGGCTGGAGTACCGCGGCTACGACAGCGCGGGCGTGGCCACCCTCGACGACGCCGGCCGCGTGGGCTCGCGGCGCGAGAAGGGCAAGCTGCGCAACCTGGAGGCCATGCTCGACGGCTCCCCTCTGGGCGGCGAGACGGGCATCGGCCACACCCGCTGGGCCACGCACGGTCCGCCCGCCGAGCGCAACGCCCACCCTCAGCGCGCCGGTCGCGTGGCGGTGGTCCATAACGGCATCATCGAGAACTTCGCCGCGCTGAAGCGCGAACTCGCGGCGGAGGGCCGCGTCTTCACCTCCGACACCGACACCGAGGTCATCGCCCAGCTGATCGACCGCGAGCTGGAGACCACGCCGGGTCCCCTCGCCGCCTTCAAGGCGGTGCTCGACCGGCTGGAGGGGGCCTACGCGCTCGGCGTGCTGATCGAGGGCGAGGAGGCGCAGGTGCTCGGGGCGCGGCGGGGCAGCCCGCTTGTGCTCGGCTGGGGCGACGGCGAGATGTTCCTGGGCTCCGACGCCCTCGCGGTCGGCCCGTTCACCCAGCGCGTCAGCTACCTGGCCGAGGGCGACTACGTCTGCATCACTCACGACGGCGCGCAGGTGTTCGACGTCGAGGGACACCAGGTGAACCGGCCCGTGAGCGTGGTCTCGGCCTCCGCCGCCATGGTGGAGAAGGGCGAGTACCGGCACTTCATGGAGAAGGAGATCCACGAGCAGCCGGACGCGGTGCAGCACACCCTGTCCGCCTACCTCGACCCCGTGGCCGGCAAGGCGGCCGCGCCGGGGCTCGACTGGTCGGGCGTGCCGCGCCTGCAGATCGTCGCCTGCGGCACCGCCTACCTCGCGGGGCTCACGGCCAAGTACCTGTTCGAGAAGCTCGCCGGCCTGCCGGTGGACGTCGAGATCGCCTCGGAGTTCCGCTACCGCGACCCCGCCGTGACGCCCGGCACGGTGGCCGTGGCCGTCAGCCAGTCGGGCGAGACCGCCGACACGCTGGCGGCGCTGCGCTGGTGCAAGGAGCGCGGGCTGACCACCGCCGCGGTGGTCAACGCCCACCACTCCTCCATGGCGCGCGAGGCCGACCTCCTGTGGCCGACGCACGCGGGACCGGAGATCGGCGTGGCCTCGACCAAGGCCTTCACCGCCCAGCTCGCCGCCCTCACCGCGCTCGCGGTGGCGGCGGCCTCCGCGCGCGGGACCATCGACGCCGCCGAGGAGGCGCGGCTGGTGCAGCTCCTGCTGGAGAGCCCGCGCCTGATCGCCGAGGCCATCACCCGCGAGCCCGCCGTCCGCGACCTCGCCCCCGACCTCGCCAAGGCGCGCGACGTCCTCTACCTCGGCCGCGGCCTGCTCTACCCCCTGGCGCTGGAGGGCGCGCTGAAGCTCAAGGAGCTCAGCTACATCCACGCCGAAGGCTACGCGGCGGGCGAGCTCAAGCATGGCCCCATCGCGCTGGTGGACGAGCACATGCCGGTGGTGGTCGCCGCCCCCTCCGGCGAGCTCCTGGAGAAGACGCTCGCCAACCTGCAGGAGGTGGCGGCCCGCGGCGGGGCGCCCATCATCCTGATCACCGACGACCGGGGGGCGGCCGCCGGACACGCGGCGACCAGGGTGGTGGAGCTGCCGGCGTGCGACCCGATCATCGCGCCGCTGGTCTACGCGATCCCGATCCAGCTCCTGGCCTACCACGTGGCGGTGGCCAAGGGCACGGACGTGGACCAGCCCCGCAACCTCGCCAAGTCGGTCACCGTCGAGTAGGCGTCGCGCCATGAAGCGCGTCAGAAAAGCCGTCCTGCCGGTGGCGGGGCTCGGCACCCGCATGCTCCCCGCGGCCAAGACCACGCCCAAGGAGATGCTGACGGTGGTCGACCGGCCGCTGATCCACTGGGTGGTGGACGAGGCGCGCGACGCCGGGATCGAGCACGTCGTGCTGGTGACCGGGCGGGGGAAGAGCGCGCTTGAAGATTACTTCGATCACGCTCCCGAGCTGCAGGAATCCTTGCGGGCCAAGGGGAAGGACGCCGTCCTCGCCGACCTGATCGCCCACCTGCCGGGCGAGGGCGAGCTGTCCTACGTGCGCCAGATGGCGCCGCTCGGCCTCGGCCACGCGGTCTGGTGCGCGCGCGAGGTGATCGGCGACGAGCCGTTCGCCGTGCTCCTGCCCGACATGATCATGGACGCCGCGCCCGGCGCGACGAAGCAGATGCTCGACGCCTACGAGGCGACCGGCGGCTCCAACATCATCGTGGTGGAGCCCTGCCCGCCCGGCATGGCGCACCAGTACGGCATCGTGGCGCTCGACGGCCACGAGGGCCGGCTGAACCGCATGACCGGCATGGTGGAGAAGCCGGCGCCCGGCACAGAGCCCTCGAACCTCTTCATCTCCGGCCGCTACGTGCTGAACCCGGAGATCTTCGCCGAGCTGGGCGCCAAGGAGCGCGGGGCGGGCGGCGAGATCCAGCTCACCGACGCCATGGCGCGGCTGATGGGACGCCAGCCGTTCCATGCGCTGGAGTACGACGGGACCACCTACGA
>CAXTBN010000008.1:0-65808 GCA_964242895.1 uncultured Caulobacteraceae bacterium
TCCTCCCCCATCCCCCGAGCGGCCCCGCCGCGTCGGGCGCCTCGGCGCGGCCACGCGGCCTCGACGCCCGCTCGCCCTCGCGCCTAGGGTGCGCCCAACGATACAGGGAGCGAGACACGCCATGGCCGTCACCGACATGTTCTCCGTGCGCGGCAGGGTCGCGCTGATCACGGGCGGCTCGCGCGGGATCGGGCGCATGATCGCCAAGGCGTTCGTGGACGACGGGGCGACCGTCTACATCTCCTCGCGCAAGGCCGACGCCTGCGAGGCCACCGCGCGCGAGCTGTCGGCCGGCGGCGGGCGCTGCATCCCCCTGCCGCAGGACGTGTCCACCGTGGACGGCTGCCGGGCGCTGGCCGACGCCTTCAAGCGCGTCGAGCCCAAGCTCGACATCCTGCTCAACAATGCGGGCGCGGCCTGGGGGGCGACGCTCGACGACTTCCCCGAGAGCGGCTGGGACAAGGTGGTCGACCTGAACATGAAGTCGCCCTTCTTCCTGACGCAGGCGCTGCTGGAGCCGCTGCGCGCGGCGGCCTCGGCCGAGCGGCCGGCCAAGGTGATCATGGTGGCCTCCATCGACGGGCAGCGGCCCAATCCGCAGGAGACCTACAGCTACCAGGCTTCCAAGGCGGGGCTGATCCACCTGACGCGGCGGCTGGCGGCGCGGCTGATCGAGGAGAACATCTGCGTCAACGCCATCGCGCCGGGCGCCTTCGCGTCGGAGATGAACCGGGTGGCGCGCGACCACGCCGAGGAGGTCTCCAAGCGCATCCCCGCCCGCCGCATCGGCCGCGACGAGGACATGCAGGCCGCCGCCCTCTACCTGGCCAGCCGCGCGGGCGACTACGTGGTCGGGAGCACGCTGACGGTGGACGGCGGCATCGTCTACGCCCAGGCGGGCGTGTGACGGCGCTCAGCCCAGGCGGGAGATCAGCGCCTGGGCTGCGGCGGGCGCGCGCACCTTGGCGCCGTTGATCATGAACACGAACACGTCGCGCTCGGCCTCGGGCGTCGGCGCGGACAGAAGCGGCGCTCCGGCCGGCGGGCGGCCCTGCGCCCAGCCGCGCGCCACCTCGGCCCAGCGGTCGAGCGCCGGGGCGTCGTACCCGGTCTCCACCTCCTCGCGGGCGTCCATCAGGCGGGCGTACGCGAACGAGGCGGTGAGGTCGGCGATCACCGGGCGCCCCTCCCCGTCGGCGAACACCACCGCCGCGCCGGCGGCGCGCGCCATGTCGACGAACTCGGGCGTCTGGAACGAGGCGTGGCGCACCTCCACCGCGTGGCGGAGGGAGCGGCCGTCCACCTCCGGCGGGAGGAGCTTGAGGAAGGCGCCGAAGTCGGCCGCGTCGAACTTCTTGGTCGGCATGAACTGCCACAGCACGGGGCCGAGCTTGTCGCCCAGCTCGGCGAGGCCCTGGCCGAGGAAGCGGCTGATGGACTCGCCCGCGTCGGCCAGCACCTTGCGGTTGGTGCAGAACCGGCTGGCCTTGATGGAGAAGACGAAGCCGTCGGGCGTCTCGTCGCGCCACTTGGCGAAGGTGGGAGGCTTGAAGGTGGAGTAGTATGTGCCGTTGACCTCGATGGCCGTCACCGACCGGCTGGCGAAGCCCAGCTCCTTCGCGTGGCTGAGCTTGTCCGGGTAGAACACGCCGCGCCACGGCTCGAAGGTCCACCCGCCGATCCCGACCCGGATCATGCCCGTTCCTCCCCTGTCGCCGCCGCCCGCTCCGCTCTAGCGTGCCTGCGGTCGCGGCGGGAGACACCGCCGGCCCCAGGAGACGTCCATGATCTCGTCCGACCCCGCCGCCCCGCCCGCCCCGCCGCTCGGCGCAGGGATCGCCATCACCGGCATCGTGGTCTTCGCCGTGGTGGCCTGGATCGTGGCCGCGACGCTCCTGAAGCTGCCGTCCTACGGCGCGGCGCTGCTGGTGGGCTGGTACTGGACCACCACCGGCCGCACCGACTTCCGCACCCTGCCGCCGGCGCTGATCGGCGCGGTGGTCGGGATCGGGGTCATCTGGCTGTTGCGCGGGCTGCTGGGCATGGGCGTGATCGGCGACGTGCTCGGAGTGCTGCTGTTCGCGGTGGTGATCCTGGCCGACGTCATGCGCTGGATCCCCTGGGCGGTGAACGGCTGCACCCTGCTGTTCACCACCGTGATCGGCGTCCCGGCGATCATGGGACCCGCCAACTTCCTGGAGATGCTGGCGACCCTGTTCCTGGGCGCCGGCTGGTTCTTCCTGGTGGCCTTCCTCGCCGTCCGCTTCGCACCAAAGCCGGAGATCTGAGGCGCGCGCCTCTCTCAGGTCAGGGCGGACGCGGCGTAGATCGGGCGCACGTCGCGGCCCCACTCGCCCTCGTAGAGCTCCAGCCAGCGGTCGGCCTGGGTGCGGCCCGTCTCCGCGCTTTCGGCGAGCACGTCGAGCTGCGCGACGCCGGTGTCGGAGGTCTCGCGGGCGGCGAGGCCCTGCCGGGCGATGGCGACCACCTCGCGCGCCACCTCCGCGAGCGACCGGCCGGCGACCTCCGCCTTGAGCCCCAGGCGCGCGGCGTCCAGGCGCAGGGCCTCGCGGTCCTCGCGCGTCCAGCCCTTGGCCACGTCCCAAGCGGCGGCCAGCGCGGCGGGGTCGTACAGCAGCCCCGCCCAGAACGCCGGCAGGGCGTCGAGGTGCGCTTGGCCGCCCATGTCTGCCCCGCGCATCTCCAGGTAGGTCTTGAGCCGGACCTCGGGGAACAGCGTCGTGAGATGGTCCTCCCAGTCGTGCATCGTCGCCCGCTCGGCCGGCATCTCGGGCAGCTCGCCGGCCATGAAGGCGCGGAACGAACGGCCCGACAGGTCGACGTAGCGGCCGTCGCGCTTGACGAAGTACATGGGCACGTCGAGCGCGTAGTTCGCGTAGGCCTCGAAGCCGAAGCCCTCCTCGAACACGAAGCCCAGCAGGCCCGTGCGGTCGGGATCGGTGTCGGTCCACACGCGGGCCCGCGTCGACAGCCAGCCGGAGGGCTTCCCCTCGACGAAGGGCGAGTTGGCGAACAGGGCGGTGGCCAGCGGCTGCAGCGCCAGGGACACCCGGAACTTGGCCACCATGTCGGCCTCGCTGGCGAAGTCGAGGTTGGCCTGCACGGTGCAGGTGCGCAGCATCATGTCGAGGCCGAGCCCGCCGACCTTGGGCATGTAGCTGCGCATGATGTCGTAGCGCGCCTTGGGCATGACGGGCACGTCCTCGCGACGCCACAGGGGATCGTGGCCCAGCCCCGCGAAGCCTACGCCCAGCTCGCGGCCGAGCTCGCCGCACTCCTCCAGGTGGCGTCCGGTCTCGGCGGCGATCGCGTCCAGGCTGTCGAGGGGCGCGCCGGAGAGCTCGAACTGGCCGCCGGGCTCCAGGCTGAGGTTGGCCCCGCCGCGCTTGGCCCCGATCAGCATGTGTCCGTGGCGGTTCTCCTCGTAGTCGCCGCGCCAGCCGAACCGCTCGAAGCCTTCCAGCAGGGCGTGGACGCCGCCGGGGCCGTCGTAGGCCGGGCGGCTCGGCTCGCCGTCGCCGGTGCGGAACAGGAGCTTCTCGTGCTCCGCGCCGACGCGGTGCTCGCCGCGCGGCTTGCAGCCGGCGGCGAGGTGGGCGGCGAGGTCGACGAACTCCAGCGGACGCGCGTCGTCCGCCGCCTGGCCGTCCATGTCCGATCGCCCCCGTCACGCCGAGACGGCGTCGGCGGGCGACATAGGCGGGCTTCGCCGCGTGCTCAAGGGCTGGAACCGCGCCGGTTGCAGTCGTCGACAGGCTGCGCCGTGAGCCCATCGCGTCGAAGCGCGTTGCCCCGTCTCAGCGAGTGGCGGAGGTGCGTGATGGCGGTGTCGAGACGGGACGTGATCACGGTCGCGGCGACAGGGAGCGCGCTCGTGGCCGGAGCGGCGGCGGCGCAGACCGCAGGCGGCCCCGGCCGCCCGGCGAGCGCCGGCCCGCCCGCCACGCCCAAGCCGCCGATCGAAGGCAAGACGGGCGCTCCCATCCTCGGCCAAGCCAACCCGGCGCGCGAGGCGGAGGCGCCCGACACGCTGGCGCCGCCGAAGACCGACCATGGCACCACGCCCAACCTCAAGTGGTCGTTCACCGACAGCCACATGCGTCTCGAGGAGGGCGGCTGGGCGCGCCAGACCACCATCCGCGAGCTGCCGGTCTCCAAGGAGATGGCCGGCGTCAACATGCGGCTGAAGACGGACGTCGTCCGCGAGCTGCACTGGCACAAGGAGGCGGAGTGGTCCTACATCCTGAAGGGCCGCGCGCGGATCACCGCCGTCGACGGGGACGGCCGGACCTTCGTCGACGACGTGGGCGAGGGTGACCTCTGGTACTTCCCGGGCGGCACGCCGCACTCGATCCAGGGGCTTGAGGGGCCGGAGGACGGGGTCGAGTTCCTGCTGGTGTTCGACGACGGAAACTTCTCCGAGGACTCCACCTTCCTCATCACCGACTGGTTCGCGCACACGCCCAAGGAGGTGCTGGCGAAGAACTTCGGCGTGCCCGAGAGCACGTTCGACCCCGTGCCGCAGAAGGAGCTCTACATCTTCCCCGCCGCCCCGGCCTCGCCGACGCTGGCCGGCGACACCCTGCGCGGCGAGGGCAAGGTGCCGGAGACCTTCAGCCACCGCATGACCGCGCAGGCGCCCTTCTTCACCTCCAAGAGCGGCACGGTGCGGGTCACCGACACGCGCCAGTTCCCCGTCTCGCGCACGATCTCGGCGGCGCTGGTCGAGCTGGAGCCCGGCGGCCTGCGCGAGCTGCATTGGCACGGCAACAGCGACGAGTGGCAGTACTGGATCGAGGGCCAGGGCCGCATGACCGTGTTCGGCTCCGAGTCCAAGGCGCGCACCTTCGACTACCAGCCGGGCGACGTCGGCTACGTGCCGCGCGCGCAGGGCCACTACATCGAGAACACGGGCACGACGAAGCTGAAGTACCTGGAGGTGTTCCGCGCGCCGCTCTACTCGGACTTCTCGCTGAAGCAGTGGATGGCGCTGACCCCGCACCAGCTCGTGCAGTCGCACCTGAAGATCGACCGCGCCGTGATCGACGGCCTGCCGCCGAAGAAGCAACCGGTGACGGGCGCGTGACCTAGCTCCAACGCCAATCGCCCAGCGCCGCCTGCCACAGGGTCAGGGCGCTGATGGCGGCGGTGTCGGCGCGCAGGATGCGCGGGCCGAGCGTCACCGCCGTGGCGAACGGCAGGGCGCGGATCGCGGCGCGCTCCTCGGGCGCGAAGCCGCCCTCCGGGCCGATCAGCACGGCCCAGGGTCCCGGCTCCGCCTCGCGCAGCGCCTCCAGCGCGGGCGTGGCGCGGCCGGAGCCGCCGCCCCACTCGGCCGAGGCGTCGTCACCCGCTTCGTCGCAGTACATCAGCCGGCGACCCGGCTCCCAGTCGGCCAGCACCTTCTCCAGCCGCCGCGGCTCGGCGACGGCGGGCACGTCGAGCCGGCCCGTCTGCTCGCTCGCCTCCGCAGCGATGGCCTGCAGGCGGTCGACGCGCGTGTGGTCGGCGTTGGTGCGGCGGGTGAGCACGGGGCGGACGCGGCGGCAGCCGAGCTCGGCCGCCTTCTCCACGATGGTCTCCAGCCGCGAGCGCTTCACGAGCGCGATCAGGAGGTCGAGGTCCGGCCCGGTCTCCTGCGCACGCACCTGACCGTCGACCGCCAGCACCGTCTCGCGCCGCCCGACCTCCGCGAGCGTGGCGCGCCACTCGCCGTCGCGACCGTTAAACAGGTCCACCGCCTCGCCCGGCTGCAGGCGCATCACCACCGTCAGGTAGCGCGCCTGCTCGGGCGGGAGACGGATGCGCGCGCCGGGCGTTAGGTCGTCGGGAACGTGCAGGCGGATCATGGGACCGCCTCATCGCGCGCGCGGAGCGGCATGGGCAAGCATCACGAGAGCGACCACGACGACGAGGCGGAACGCTACCCGGCGAGGCTGGCCGCCCTGCAGCTTCAGCTGGTGCGCTTCCAGCAGGCCGCGCAGGCGTCGGGCGAACGCGTGGTCGTGGTGCTGGAGGGCCGCGACGGCGCCGGCAAGGACGGCACGATCCGCCGGATCGCCGAGCACCTCTCCAACCGCATCACGCGGATCGTCGCCCTGCCCAAGCCCGGCGAGCGCGAGCGGACCTCCTGGTACCTGCAGCGCTACGCGGCCCATCTGCCGGCGGCGGGCGAGCTCGTGATCTTCAACCGCTCCTGGTACAACCGGGCGGGCGTCGAGGTGGTGATGGACTTCTCCACCCCCGCCGAGCAGGCCGAGTTCCTCCGCGACGCTCCTGACTTCGAGCGCATGCTGGTGGAGAGCGGGATCAAGCTCGCCAAGTACTGGCTCGACATCTCCAAGGATGAGCAGGCCGAGCGGCTGACCGCGCGGCGCAACGACCCGCTGAAGGCGCTCAAGGTCAGCGACCTGGACGGCGTGGCCCAGGCCAAGTGGGACGCCTACACCGCCGCCCGCGACCTGATGCTTCAGCGCACCTCCACCGCCGTCGCGCCCTGGACCTGCGTGCGCGGCGACCACAAGAAACCCGCCCGCCTGGCCGTGATCGCCGACCTGCTGCGCCGCGTCGCTCCGCCCGAGGTGGCCCGCGACGTGGCCGACGCCGACCCGGACGTGCTCTTCACCTTCACGCCCGCCGCCCTGACCGACGGCCGGCTGGCCCGCTGATCCCGGCCCGCTGAGGAGCCCCGCCATGAACTACGTCAACCTCGGCCGCTCGGGCCTGAAGGTCTCGCGCCTGTGCCTCGGCTGCATGACCTACGGCGACAAGAGCTGGCGCGACTGGATCCTGCCCTACGACGAGGCGCTGCCCTTCTTCCGCAAGGCGGTGGAGGCCGGGATCACCTTCTTCGACACCGCCGACATCTACTCCTACGGCGCGAGCGAGGAGGTCACCGGCCGCGCGCTGCTCAGCCTCAAGCCGCGCGACGAGCTCGTGATCGCCACCAAGGTGTTCAACCCCATGAGCGAGGACCCCAACGACCGGGGCCTCTCGCGCAAGCACATCCTGGCCAGCATCGACCGGAGCCTGAAGCGGCTCGGGACCGACTACGTTGACCTCTACCAGATCCACCGCTTCGACCCGCGCACGCCGATCGAGGAGACCATGGAGGCGCTGCACGACGTCGTGAAGGCGGGGAAGGCCCGCTACATCGGCGCGTCGAGCATGTGGGCCTGGCAGTTCGCCAAGATGCAGGCGTCGGCGGCGCGTCACAACCACACCCAGTTCGTCTCCATGCAGCCGCAGTACAACCTCGTCTACCGCGAGGAGGAGCGCGAGATGCTGCCCCTGTGCCTGGACCAGGGCGTCGGCGTGATCCCCTGGAGCCCGCTCGCGCGCGGCTTCCTCGCCGGCGACCGCCGGCGTGGAACGAAGGCGGCCGGCGCCGGGCCGACGCTGCGCTCCAACACCGACGAATTCGCCACCAAGCTGTACTACGAGGACAGCGACTTCGACGTGGCCGATGCGGTGAGCGCGGTGGCCGAGGCGAGGGGCGTGCCGAACATGCAGGTGGCGCTGGCCTGGGTGCTCTCGAAGCCTGGGGTGAGCTCACCCATCATCGGCGCCTCCAAGCTCCCCCACCTCGACGACGCCCTGGCCGCACTCGAGCTCAAGCTGGAGCCGGAGGAAATCGCCAAGCTGGAGGCGCCCTACCGGCCCAAGCCGGTGAACGACCACGCCTGACGATCAGCGCGGGCTCGCCGTGGCGGTGGGCGCGCAGGCGGGACCGCACTTGGACAGCGCCGTGGCGAGCTTCTGCTGCGTCACGCGCAGCTCCAGGCGGATGAGGTAGGCCTGGGCGTCGGCGCGCTCGGTCTCCTCCTCCAGCTTGACCTTGTATAGGTCGCGGGCGTCTTGCGCCGCCTTCAGCCGGACGGAGCAGGGCTCGGCCTTGGCGGCGGGCGCGGGCGGGGCGGCCAGGGCGGCGATAAGGGCCAGGAGCGGGAGCGGCATCGGTCAGGGCTTCCGGAAGCGGAGGACGAACTGGTCGGTGTCGCGGTTCAGCTCGCGGTCGAACACCATCTTGGTGCGGTCGTCTTTCGGGTTGCGCAGGAAGTCGGCCTCTCCGTCGAGCACGAAGCCCGCGGCCGTGACCTCCGCCTTCACCCGGTCCTCGTCGATGCGGTGCAGGCTCAGGAGCACGTCGTCGCCGGCCCCCGGCTTGGCCGCGTGGTCGACCACGAAGAACACGCCGCCCGACTTGAGCGCGGAGAACACGGCGGCGTTGAACGGCGCGCGGCCGGCGCGCAGGTCGTGGTAGTTCTGCGTGGTCCAGACCAGGTCCATGGGCTCGGGCAGGCCCAGGCCGAAGGGCGAGCCGCCTGGCGAGTACCGCACGTTGGCGTAGGCCGGGTCGGCGGCGAGCTCCTTGGACTGCGCGGCCCGCGGCTCGCCGAACGGCAGGGTGTAGACCTTGCCCGTCGGCCCCACGGCCTTGGAGAGCAGGCGTGTGTAGTAGCCGTTGCCGGGGATCAGCTCGGCCACCACCATGCCCGGATGCACGCCGGCGAAGGCCAGCGTCTCCGCCGGTTTGCGGCGATCGTCGCGGAAACGGTCCTTGGCGGGGCGGCCAGGGTCGGCCACCGCCGCGGCGATGGCGGCCGACGGCGGCGCAACGGGGGCCGCGACGGGCGTCGGCGCCTGGGCGGCCGCGGGCGTCGCCGCCAGGGCGCAAGCGAGCAGCAGGGCGGAGGTTCGCAGGCGGTGGATCATCGGCGCTCCCGAGGTGGCGCGGCCACGCTACGACGTCCGGAGGCGCGGACGCCAGGGACGAGGCGGATCAGGCCTCGCGCGCAGCGGCCAGGCGGCCGAGTTCGGCCAGCAGCGCGTCGCGGTCGGGAGCGAAGTCGCAGTCCACCCACCAGCGTTCCAGTTCCCGGCGGATGCGGCCGTGCTCCGGGCCTTGCGGCACGCCGGCGGCGGCGATGTCGGCCCCGCTCAACGGGAAGGAGGGCGCCCGCCAGTCCGCCGCCGCGTGCACCGCGCACCAGTCGCCGCCCTCGGCCTCGGCCTGGGCGAGCCGAGCGCGGTCGGTGAAGGCCGCGCCGAGCGCGTGGACCGTGCGGCGCAGCGCGGGCGCGTCCAGTCCGGGGTGCGGGCGCGGCCCGGGGGCGGCCGTGGCGGCGAGACGGTCGCGCACCGCGTTGGACAGGCGCAGGCGGTCCGCCGCGCGGCGGACCGCGGCGGGGTCGTCCGGCAGGAGCGCAGCGAGGCGCAGGGCGCCGTCGCCCGGCCGGCCCTCCGCGAGGTCGACCGCCGTCAGCGCCTCCAGCCGGCCCAGGTCCGCACCCTCCGGCAGCAGCTCGGCCAGGACGCCGCTCTCGGACATGGCGCGCACGGCCGGGCGCGGATCGGCCGCGGCGAGCAGCTTGAGCAGTTCCTTGGCCACGCGCTCGGCCGAGAGCCGGCGCACGCCCTCGCGCAGCGCGGCGCAGGCGGCGAGGCCGGCGGCGTCGAAGCCCTCGCGGCCGTACCAGGCGGTGAAGCGGAAGAACCGCAGGATGCGCAGATAGTCCTCGCGGATGCGGGTCCCGGCGTCGCCCACGAACACCACCCGGCCGGCGTGCGCGTCCGCCAGTCCGCCGCCGGTGGGATCGTGCAGCGCGCCGTCGGCCTCGGCGTAGAGGGCGTTCAGGCGGAAGTCGCGGCGCGCGGCGTCCTCCGCCCAGCTATCGGTGTAGGCGACGACGGCGCGACGGCCGTCCGTCTCCACGTCGCGGCGGAGCGTGGCGATCTCGTAGGGTCGGCCGCCGCGCACGGCGGTGACCACGCCGTGGTCGACGCCCGTCGGCACGGCCCGAATCCCCGCGCGCTCCAAGGCGGCGAGCACCTGAGGCGGCGTGAGCGGCGTGGCGAGGTCGATGTCCAGGCTCTCGCGGCCCAGCAGCGCGTCGCGCACGCAGCCGCCGACGAAGCGCGCCGAGCCCGGGCCGCCCTCCGCCTCCAAGGCCGCGAGCACGTCGCGGGTGGCGGCGAGCGCCATCCACGGCTGGGGGCGCAGCCGCTCGATCATCGGCCGGCGGCGTGCGCCCGCGTCGGCGCGCGCCGTCCGGCGAGCACGCGCACGGGCTCGCCGCGCCGGTCGAAGCGCACCGTCAGGCAGTAGCGCTCGCCGTTCTGCGTGCCGCTCTCGCCACGGCCGTCCGGCCCGACGGCGGCGTCGGCCTCGTCGAGCAGGTGCTGGGGGCCGCCCTGGCGCGCGAGCTCGATCGCCTCGCGGCCACCCACCATGAGCGAGGCGTTCCCCGCCGTCCCGTCGCGCACGCCGCAGACCGTGCGCACGGCGGCCGAGGCCGGCGGCGCAGCGGCGACGAGAACGGCGAAGAGGGCGAGCGGGCGCATCACGGCAGCCTAGCACGTCCGCCGATGCGCTAGACTGCGGCCATGCCCGCGCTCCCTCCCGCCGCGCTTGACCGCCTCAAGGCCTCCGTCGGCCCGGAGGGCTGGAGCGAAGACCCCGACCGCCTCGCCCCCAAGCTGACGGAGTGGCGCGGCCGGTGGACGGGGACGACGCCGCTCCTGCTCCTGCCCCGCTCGACCGACGAGGTCGCCGCTGCCGTACGCGTCTGCGCGGCGGAGGGGATCGCGATCACGCCGCAGGGCGGCAACACCGGGCTGGTCGCCGGGCAGATCCCCCGGGGCGAGGTGCTGCTGTCGCTGGAGCGCATGGCGCGGGTGCGCGACCTCGACACGGACGACGACGTGCTGATCGTGGAGGCCGGCGCGACGCTGCACGCGGTGCACGAGGCCGCCGCCGCCGCCGACCGCCGCTTCCCGCTCAACCTCGCCAGCGAGGGCTCGGCGACCGTCGGCGGGCTCGTGTCCACCAACGCGGGCGGCACGGCGGTGCTGCGCTACGGGGCCATGCGCGAGCAGGTGCTGGGGTTGGAGGCGGTGCTGCCGGACGGCTCGGTGATGCACGGGCTCAAGCGGCTGCGGAAGGACAACACGGGCTACGACCTGCGCGGCCTCTTGATCGGGGCGGAGGGCACGCTGGGCGTGGTCACCGCCGCGGCGCTGAAGCTGCGCCCGCGCCTGCCCTCGCGCGCCGTCGCCTTCGTCGGTCTGGAGAGCGCCGAGGCCGCGCTGCGCCTGCTGGAGCGCGCCAAACGCGACACGGGCGGCGGCGTGGAGGCCTTCGAGCTGATCAACCGCGCCGGCCTGGACCTCGCGCTCAAGAACCTGCCCGGCGCACGGCCGCCGCTGTCGGGAGCGCATTCCTGGGTCGTGCTGATCGAGCTCGCCGACGCCCAGCCGGGCCGCGCCGAGGCGGCGCTCGAGCCGCTGCTGGCCGCCGCGCTCGACGCTGGCGAGGTGGTCGACGCCGCCCTCGCGCAGGACGTCACGCAGGCGCGCGCCTTCTGGGCGCTGCGCGAGGGTCAGTCGGCGGCGCAGAAGCCGGAGGGCGCGGCGTGGAAGCACGACGTATCGGTGCCCGTCTCCGCCGTGCCGCGCTTCCTGGAGCGGGCGGGCGCAGCGGCGCAGGCGGTCGCGCCCGGCTCGCGCGTGGTCGCCTTCGGCCACGTGGGCGACGGCAACATCCACTATGACGTGCTCCGCCCCGACGGCGGCGGCGATGCGGCCCACGACGCCGTGCGCGACCGGGGAGCCGAGGCGGTCCACGACGTGGTCCACGCCCTGGGCGGCTCCATCTCCGCCGAGCACGGCCTGGGTGCGATGAAGTCGGCGGAGGCGCTGCGCTACAAGGACCCGGCGCAGGTGGCCGCCATGCGCGCCATCCGCTCCGCCCTCGACCCCGGCCGTATCATGAACCCGCGCGTGCTGTTCTAGGCGGCTCCGGCGCGCCGGTTGCCGGACGCCGGGCGCGAGCCTAAACGGCGGCCGCCCGATGCTGTTCGTCCTCTCCCCCGCCAAGACGCTCGACATGACCCCCGCCCCGCCGGAGGTCGCCCCGACCAAGCCCGCGTTCGGCAAGGAGACGGCGGAGCTGGCCAAGGTGGCCAGGACGCTCAAGGCGGCCGACCTCAAGGCGCTGATGGGGATCAGCGACGGCTTGGCCGAGCTCAACCGCGCGCGCTTCAAGGCCTTCAAGCTGCGCGGCACCGCCCACGACGTGCCCGCCGCCCTCGCCTTCGCCGGCGACGTCTACGAGGGCCTGCGGGCCCGCGAGCTGGACGAGAGGGCGCTCGCCTGGGCGCAGGACCACGTGCGCATCCTGTCCGGCCTCTACGGACTGCTCCGGCCGCTGGACGCGATCCAGCCGTACCGGCTGGAGATGGGGATCAAGCTCGCCAACGCCCGCGCGCCCGACCTCTACGGCTTCTGGGGCGAGCTGCCGGCCAAGGCGCTGCGCTCGGCCAGCCGCGGCATGACGGACAAGACGGTCGTGAACCTCGCCAGCCAGGAGTACTGGGGCGGGGTGGACGTGGCCGCCCTGAAGCTCCCCGTGCTGACCTGCCTGTTCAAGCAGGAGACGGCGACCGGGATCACCCACCCCGGCTTGTACGCCAAGACCGCCCGGGGGCTGATGGCGCGATGGGCGGTCGACCACCGGGCCAAGCGCGCGGTGGACCTCAAGAACTTCGACGCGCAGGGCTACCGCTTCAACGCGGGACTTAGCGCGGCGGACGCCTACGTCTTCACCCGTCCCCACCCGTAACGGAGCCGCCCCATGCCGACCGTCCTCGTCACCGGCGCCAACCGCGGCCTCGGCCTGGAGTTTGCCCGCCAGTACCGCGCCGAGGGCTGGGAGGTGATCGCCGGCTGCCGCAAGCCGGACGCAGCGTCCGAGCTCAAGGCGACGGGCGCGCAGGTGCACGCCGTCGACGTCTCCGACCAGGGCTCGATCAACGGCTTCAAGGCCGCCGTCGGCGACCGGCCGCTCGACGTGGTGATCGCCAACGCGGGCGTGTACGGCGGCGACCGTCAGGCCAAGCTGGCCGACATCGACTGGGACGCCTGGCTCCAGACGCTGAACGTCAACACGCTGGGTCCGGTGCGCATCGCCGCCGCCTTCACGGAGAACCTCAAGGCGGCGCGTGGCAAGCTGGTGGCGATCACCAGCCAGCTCGGCTCGGTGGCGGAGAACGCGTCGGGTGGCCTCCTGGCCTACCGTTCGTCCAAGTCCGGCCTGAACGGCGCGTTCAGGAGCGTCGCGCTGGAGCTCAAGCCAGCGGGTGTCACCGCGATCGTCATGCACCCCGGCTGGGTGCAGACCGACATGGGCGGCAAGAACGCGCCCACCACGCCCGAGCAGTCCATCACCGGCATGCGCCAGGTGATCGACGCCCTGACGCCGGAGGACGCGGGCACGTTCCGCGCCTTCGACGGCCGCACCCTGCCCTGGTGAGCGAACCCATGCCCCTCGCCCTCCCCGACCTGCGCGGCCGCGCCGCGGTCGTCACCGGCTCGACCTCCGGCATCGGCGCTGCGCTGGCCGGCTACCTCGCCGCGGCCGGCTGCGACGTGATGCTGAACGGCCTCGGCGATCCGGCGGTCATTGAGGCGCAGCGCGCCGCGCTGGAGACCGAACACGATGTGCGCGTGCTCCACCACCCGTCGAACATGCTGAAGCCGGACGAGATCGCCGACCTGATCGCCAAGACCCAGGAGGCGTTCGGCCGTCTCGACATCCTCGTCAACAACGCCGGCGTGCAGCACGTGGCCAAGATTGAGGAGTTCCCGCCCGAGCAGTACGCGCGGATTATCGACGTCAACCTGAACAGCGTGTTCCACACCGTCCACCACGCCTCCAGGATCATGCTGGAGGCCGGCCGCGGGCGGATCGTGAACATCGCCTCCGCCCACGGCCTGGTCGCCTCGCCGTTCAAGTCGGCCTACTGCGCGTCCAAGTTCGGCGTGGTCGGCTTCACCAAGTCCGTCGCGCTGGAGTTCGCCGAGGCGACCGCCGCCTCGGGCGCGGACATAACCTGCAACGCCATCTGCCCCGGCTATGTGAAGACGCCGCTGGTGGAGGGCCAGATCGGCGACCAGGCCCGCTCGCGCGGGATCAGCGAGGACGCGGTGGTGCGCGACGTGATCCTCGCCACGCATCCGAACAAGCGCTTCGTCGCGTATGAAGATTTGGCCGGCATGCTGCTGTACCTCGTCTCGGACGCGGGGCGCTCGGTGAACGGGGCGGCCCTGTCCGTCGACGGCGGCTGGACCGCGCGCTAGGCTCACATGTCCGGGGCGGAACGATAAAACCCATGATCGACGAACTCATCGCGCGCGCGAGCACGGCCACCGGGCTGAGCGCCGACCAGGCGCGCGCCGGGCTCGCGGCCGCCCTGAGCCTGATCAACAAGCACGGCGACGCCGCCAAGACGGGCGAGCTGTTCAACGCCGTCCCCGGGTCGGAAGGCCTAGCGCACGAGGGCGACGCCATGACCGCGCAGAAGTCCGGCGGCCTGCTGGGCGGCCTGATGCGCGGGGCGGGCGGCGCTTCCGGCGCAGCGATGAGCGACGCCATGGCGGTCGGCCAGAAGCTCGCCAAGCAGGGCGTCACGCTCGCCGACATGCAGAACATCCTGCCCGTGGCCATGGAGTTCGTGCGCGAGAAGACCGGCCGCGACCTGCTGCAGGACGTGCTGCACTCCATCCCCGGCATCGGCGGCATGCTGACCGCGGGCGGCTGAGCGCAGCCGCGCTTGCCCTCGGCGGACCGGCCCCTAGAGTGCCGGCCGCACAACTGATCAACGACAAGTCACAGGGAAGACACCTCTTATGGCCGACGCCGTCATCGTCTCCTACGCCCGCACCGGCCTCGCCAAGAGCATCCGCGGCGGCTTCAACGCCACCCACGGCGCGAGCATGGGCGGCCACGCCATCCAGCACGCCATGGAACGCGCCAAGGTCGACCCCAAGGAGGTCGAGGAGGTGGTCATGGGCAGCGGCAACCCCGAGGGCGCGACCGGCGGCAACATCGGCCGCCTCGCCGCCATGCGCGCGGGCTGCCCGGTCACCACCTCGGGCTCGACGGTGAACCGCTTCTGCTCGTCGGGGCTGAACGCCATCGCCGTGGCCGCCAACTACGTGCGCAACGAGGGGGCCAAGGTGGCCGTGGGCGCGGGCGTGGAGAGCATTTCGCTCGTCCAGTTCGGCGGGCACATGAACACCTACATGTACACCGAAGAGACGCTGATGAACGAGCATCCCGCCCTGTGGATGCCGATGATCGACACCGCCGACAACGTCGCCCAGCGCTACGGCCTCTCCCGCGAATACCAGGACGAGTACGCGCTGCGCTCGCAGCAGCGCATCGCGGCCGCGCAGACCAACGGCGTCTTCAAGGACGAGATCGTGCCCATGAAGACCAAGATGAAGGTGGTGAACAAGGAGACCAAGGAGGAATCCATGGTCGACGTCACCGTCGACAAGGACGAGTGCAACCGTCCCCAGACCACGATCGACGACCTTTCCAAGTTGAAGACTGTACGCGAGGGCGAGGGCAAGTTCGTCACCGCCGGCAACGCCAGCCAGCTGTCGGACGGGGCCGCCGCCGTGGTGGTGATGGATTCCAAGGAGGCCGAGCGCCGAGGGCTCGAGCCGCTGGGGATCTTCAAGGGCTTCGCCGTCGCCGGCTGCGAGCCCGACGAAATGGGCATCGGCCCCGTGTTCGCCGTCCCGCGCCTCTTGGAGCGCCACGGCCTGAAGGTGGACGACATCGACCTGTGGGAGCTGAACGAGGCCTTCGCCAGCCAGTGCCTCTACAGCCGCGACAAGCTCGGCATCGACCCGGAGAAGTACAACGTCAACGGCGGCTCCATCGCCATCGGCCACCCCTACGGCATGACCGGCGCGCGCTGCACCGGCCACGTGCTGATGGAGGGCCGCCGCCGCGGGGCGAAGCACGCGGTGGTGACCATGTGCGTGGGCGGCGGCATGGGCGCCGCGGGGCTGTTCGAGGTCCTCTGAGGCGCGAACGCCCTCCGGCCCGGGCCGGAGGGCGCCGTCGTCAGCGGCTGGCGACCTGCGTCAGGGCCGGCGCGGAGCGGGCCGTGCGGGCCAGCTTCGCCCGATGCAGGGCCGCGTTGTAGGTGGCGCTGACGCAGACCTCGTCACGCCCGTTCATGAAGCGCGGGTCGGTGCGGCACACCGCCTCCGCGGCGCGCGCGAGTTCGGCGCGGATGGCGGGCATCGGCTTGCCGTCGATGTCGACGACCACCCTGTCCACCAGAGTTTCGGATCGAGATGTCTGAGCATGGGCCGCGCCGGAAGCGGTCAGCAGGACGGCGGCGGCGAGAGCGACGTGGAAGGTCATGGCTGGAGTTCCCTTGGTTAGTGGAAAACTCCTCCCCTATGCCTCTGACGGGCAGTGACGCTGAGGGTTGTGCTTCGAGAAGCGCACGTCAAGCGGAGATGTCGCGTCCAGATCATTTAGACATTATGACCAGATATGAAAAAGTGGCCTGACGTGACTTGCAGTTTATTTCCACGTTTCTGACGTGGACGCGCAACGCGCGTTCCATGTCAGTCGAGGGAGACGCGCTCCCACGCGGCCGGCGTCGCCATCAGCTCGGCGACCAGCGCGTGGTTGAGCTCGTGGCCGATGTCGCGGCCCGACAGCCGCCCCAGCACGGGCGCGCCCACGAGGGACAGGTCGCCGACGAGGTCCAGCAGGCGGTGGCGGACGAACTCGTCGGGAAAGCGCATCCCGCCGATCACCCGGCCGCCCACCACCGCCGCCACCGTCCGCGGCGTGGCCCCGCGCAGCAGCGGCCGGCCCGTGACGTGGCTCCACATCTTGGCCGGCAGCGCCCACTTCACCCGCCCGAAGCTGCGCGCCGGCGCCAGCTCCCGCACGTAGCTCTCCGGCGTCACAACGCCCGCCCAGCGCATCTCCGGGAAGTGCGAGAGCTTGAGCGCGCCCTCGATCTCCAGCCGCCCGGCCGGCTCGATCCGCAGCCGCCGCGCGCCGTCGGCGACCTCCACGGGCGCGAGCACGCGCAGGTAGGTGCGCGGCGCCCCCGCCCGCTCCACCCGCCCCGCCCCGGCGATCGCCGCGCACCAGGGCGCGGCCGAACCGTCGAGGATCGGCAGCTCCTCCGAGTCGAGCTCCACGCGCGCGTCGTCCACCTCGAACGCAGAGAGCGCGGATAGCAGGTGCTCGACCGTGCGGACCAGCGATACGCCGTCGTCACAGCGCAGCGCCGTGCACAGCGGCTGCGTCACGCGCCGGCGCCAGTCCGCGGGCGCACGCACGCCGCTGCGGTCGGTGCGTACGAACGTCACGCCGTGACCCGACGGCGCAGGCGAGACCGTCGCGGTGGCGCGCGCGCCAGTGTGCAGCCCCCGTCCGGTGAGCACGAAGGGCCGCGCCAGGGTCGCGCGCAGGCGGGAGAGCGGAGCCGTCACGCCCCCTCTTAGCTCGCAGACGCCCGCCAAATCACTCTAGCCTCGGCGGCGATGGAGGATGAACGGCCCGGCTTCTACGAATTCTTCGCCGGCGCGGGCTTGGCGCGGGAGGGGCTCGGCCCGGCTTGGCGCCCCCTGTTCGCCAACGACCTCGATCCCATGAAGGCCGCCGCCTATCGGCTTAACGGCGACGGCGCGCACCTGCGCGAGGGCGACGTCTGGAGACTCACCGCCGCCGACCTGCCCGGCCGCGCCGACCTCGCCTGGGCCTCTTCCCCCTGCCAGGACCTGAGCCTCGCCGGCCGCCGCGGCGGGCTGGACGCGCACCGCTCGGGCGCGTTCTGGGGCTTCCACCGCCTCCTGGCCGCCCTCGCTCGGGAGGGCCGCGCGCCAGCCACTGTGGTGCTGGAGAACGTGTGCGGCCTGCTCTCCTCCCGCGGCGGCGAAGACTTCACCGCCCTTGTCGGCGCGATGGTCGACCTGAGCTACACCGTCGGTGCCCTCGAAATCGACGCCGCGCACTGGACGCCCCAGTCGCGCCCTCGCCTGTTCCTGGTCGCGGCGCGGGACGCCGTAGATCCCGCCCTTGTCCAGTCCGCGCCCGCAGGTCCCTTCCATACGCGCCGGCTGGTCGCGGCGGTCGAGGCGCTGCCGGCGCCGGCGCGGAGCCGCACCGTCTGGTGGCGGCTCGCCGCGCCCGTCGCCCGCAATGCGGCGCTGGCCGACGTGCTGGAGCCGGACGACGCCGTCACCTGGCACGCGCCCGCCCGCACGACCCGGCTGCTGGAGCTGCTGTCCTCGCTCCACGCCGAGCGCCTCCGCGCCGGATCGGGGCGCCGCGCGGGCACGCTGTACCGCCGCATGCGCCTGGAGAACGGCCGCAAGGTGCAGCGCGCGGAGCTCCGGCTGGACGGCTTGGCCGGCTGCCTGCGCACGCCGGCGGGCGGCTCCTCGCGCCAGTTCGTGCTCGTGGCCGACGGCGACGACGTGCGCACCCGCGGCCTGACCCCGCGCGAGGCGGCGCGCCTGATGGGCCTGCCCGACGACTTCCGCCTGCCCGCCTCCACCAGCGCCGCCCTGAAGGTCGTCGGCGACGCGGTCAGCGTCCCCGCCGTGCGCTGGCTCGCCGCCGGCCTGCTGGAGCCGCTCGTGCGGGGACGCGCCTTGCGGGCCGCCTAGCACGCGCTTGCAGCGGAGGTGACGCCGCTTGCAGCGAACCTGAACCCGCCCTCGCCGCGTCGCGCCTATATTGGCCCCATGGACGCCCACGCCCCCGACGCCGCCCTGCACCACGCCACGCGCGGACGCGGGCGCGTGTACGATTCGGTGCTCGACCTGATCGGCGACACGCCGCTGGTGCGCCTGCCCCGCCTGACCGCCGAGCTGAAGCCTAAGGGCGAGGTGCTGGCCAAGCTGGAGTTCTTCAACCCGCTCTCGAGCGTGAAGGACCGGATCGGCGTCAACATGATCGAGCAGCTCGAGGCCGACGGCCTGCTGCGCGAGGGCTCCACCCTGGTCGAGCCCACCAGCGGCAACACGGGCATCGCGCTCGCCTTCGTGGCCGCCGCGAAGGGCTATCCGCTCACCCTGTGCATGCCCGAGAGCATGAGCGTGGAGCGGCGCAAGATGCTGCTGCTGCTCGGCGCCAAGCTGGAGCTCACGCCCGCGGAGAAGGGCATGCGCGGCGCGGTGGCCCGCGCGCAGGAGATCGTCGACTCCACGCCCGGCGCGGTGATGCCGCAGCAGTTCGAGAACGCCGCCAACCCCGCCATCCACCGCACCACCACCGCCGAGGAGATCTGGAACGACACCGCCGGCGGCGTCGACGCCGTGGTCTCGGGCGTGGGCACGGGCGGCACGATCACCGGCGTCGGCCAGGTCCTCAAGGTCCGCAAGCCGGGGCTGAAGATGATCGCCGTCGAGCCCGAGGCCTCGCCCGTGCTCTCCGGCGGCGCGCCCGGCCCGCACAAGATCCAGGGCATCGGCGCGGGCTTCATCCCCGGCGTGCTCGACCGCGGTGTGATCGACGAGGTGGTGACCATCTCCAACGAGGAGAGCTTCACCTTCGCCCGCCATGTCGCGCGGACGGAGGGGATCCCGGTGGGCATCAGCTCGGGCGGCGCGCTCTCCGCCGCCTTCCGCCTCGCCGCCGAGGACGCCTGGGCGGGCAAGCAGATCGTGGTGATCGTGCCGAGCTTCGCCGAGCGCTATCTTTCCACCGCCCTGTTCGAGGGGCTGGCGTAGGCGGTCCAGCCTCGCTCGCCCGGCGCTGAGGAAAACTTCACCGATCAGGCCTAGCTTGGCGTCGCCCCGGGTCTGGCGCGCCGGCGCGCAATCGCCATATGGCCGGTTGCAGTTCGCGTCCCCGAGAAGCCCCGTGACCAACTTCCTCTCCCTCCTGTGCGCGCTGGCGATGCTCGCCGGCGCCGTCGCCTTCGCCCATGCGGGCGGCGACAAGGTCTCCTTCGTCGAGTTGGGCGCCGCGCCCGCGGCCGCCGTCTCGCCGCACGGGAGCGCCACCCTCCCGGCGTGACCGCCGAGCCCTCCGCCCCCGCGACCACGGACGTCTTCACGCCCGAGCAGCGCTCGGCCGTGATGGCGCGGATCAAGGGGCGTGACACAGGGCCCGAGCGCGCCGTCCGCCGCCTGCTTACCGCCATGGGGCTTCGCTACCGCCTGCAGCGGCGCGACCTGCCCGGGCGACCCGACCTCGCGCTCGCACCGCGCAAGGTGGCCGTGTTCGTGCACGGCTGCTTCTGGCACGGCCACGACTGCCCGCGCGGAAGCCGCAAGCCGAAGCAGAACGCGGAGTTCTGGGCCGCCAAGATCGCCCGCAACCGCGCCCGCGACGCGCGCAACCTCGACGATCTCGCCGCGCTCGGCTGGCGCGGCCTGACCGTCTGGGAGTGCGAGTTGCGCGACGAGGCGGCGCTACGCGCGCGGCTGGAGCGCGAGCTGCCGCGCTGAACGCGAGCGGCGGCGAGGCGTTCTCTCGAGCTTCCCGTACGCGAAAGAGCCGCCCATGCCTTCCGACAGCACGCCCGTCTGGTTCATCACCGGCTGCTCCACCGGCTTCGGCCGCGAGGCCGCCAAGGCGGTGCTCGACCGCGGGTGGCGCGCCGTGGTCACCGCGCGCGACGCGTCCAAGGTGGCCGACCTCGCCGAGGGCCGAGGCGACAACGCGCTGGTTCAGGCGCTCGACGTCGACGACCAAGCCTCGATCGACGCGGCCGTGAAGGCGGCGCAGGCGCGGTTCGGTCGGATCGACGTGCTGCTGAACAACGCCGGCTACGGCTACCAGAGCTCGGTCGAGGAGGGGGAGGACAAGGAGATCCGCGCCCAGTTCGAGACCAACGTCTTCGGCCTGTTCGCGATCACCCGCGCCGTGCTGCCGATCATGCGCGCGCAGCGGAGCGGCCGCATCCTGAACGTGACCTCCGTCGGCGGCCTGATCGGCTTCCCGAGCTCCGGCTATTATTCGGCCACCAAGCACGCGGTGGAGGGCTGGTCGGACTCGCTGAAGGCCGAGGTGGAGCCGCTGGGCATCAAGGTCACCTGCGTCGAGCCCGGCCCTTTCCGCACCGACTGGGCGGGCCGTTCGCTCAAACAGACCAAGAGCAAGATCGCGGATTACGCCGAGACCGCGCAGAAGCGCATGGAGATGACCAGCGGTTACAGCGGCGCCCAGGTCGGTGACCCGGTGCGCGCCGCCCACGCCATGGTCGACCTCAGCCAGGAGGCGGACCCGCCCCGACACCTCGTGCTGGGAAAGTTCGGCTGGGACGCCGCCGTCAAGAAGCTGCACGAGCGTCTGGCGGAGATCGAGAGCCGTCGCGACACGGCGCTCGCCACCGACTTTCCTGACGGCGAAGGCTGAGGCCCTAGGGCGCGCTCCTCTCAAGCGTGAGCGGGTCGCGCCGGCCGGCGCACAGAGCGTCGAGCGCGCGCGCGAATACCGGCTCGTCCGGTGCGGCCGCCTCGAACAGCGTCAGGCTCGAGCGGAGCTTGAGGTCGTCGGGCGAGCCGAACACCTCAAGCGCAGTGCGGCCGGCGAGCTCCGCCACCGCGCCCGCGATCTCCCGCAGCCGCGGGCCGAGAACCGGGTGGGCGAGGTAGGCGCGCGCCTCGTCCGGCCCGCTCAGCGCGTAGTGCTGCGCCGTCGGGCTGGAGCCCAGGCCGGCCACCTGCGGAAAGACGAACCACATCCAGTGGCTGGTCTTCCTGCCACGCCGCACCTCGGCCAACGCCTGGGCGTAGGTTCCCTCCTGCGCCCGCACGAAACGGGCGAGGTCGAAGGGATCGCCGTCCGCCATCTCAGGCCGCCAGCTTCACCGCCTTCGCGCCGTAGAAGCTCTCGCCGCGGGCGGCCATGTCGCGCAGGAGCTGGGGCGGGGTGAAGCGCGGGCCGTATTTCTGGGCCAGGGCGTCGCACTGCTCCACGAAGGCCGCCGCGCCGATCCCGTCGATCAAGCTGGCGGGGCCGCCCGTCCAGGGCGCGAAGCCCCAGCCGAGGATGGCGCCCACGTCGGCCTCGCGCGGGTCGGTGACCACGCCCTCCTCCATGCAGCGCGCCATCTCCACCGCCTGGCGGTGCAGCAGGCGCTGCTTCAGCTCGGCCACGACCGGCGGCGGCGCGTCGGCCTGGGTGACGGGCGCGACCTCCGACAGGCCGGGCCACAAACTCTTCTTGCCGCCCTCGGGGTAGTCGTAGAAGCCCTTCCTGTTCTTGCGGCCGTAGCGGCCCAGCTCGCCGACCATCTTCTCCATGATGCCCTGGAACTTGGGCGCCACGTACTTGTCGCCGAGGTCCTTTTGCGTCTGCTGGGCGATCTTGTAGGAGAGGTCCAGCGCCACGTCGTCGTGCATCTCCAGCGGGCCGCGGGGCATGCCGGTCATGCGGCCGACGTTGTCGATGATGGCGGGCGCGATCCCGTCGGCCAGCATCTCCATGCCCTCCTGCACGAAGGTGCCGAAGCAGCGCGACGTGTAGAAGCCGCGGCTGTCGTTGACGACGATGGGCGTTTTCTTGATCTTGAGGACGTAGTCGATCGCCTTGGCCAGCGCCTCGTCGCCCGTCGCCTCCCCCATGATGATCTCGACCAGGCCCATCTTGTCGACCGGCGAGAAGAAGTGGATGCCGATGAAGTCGGCCGGGCGCGCGCTCGCCTCCGCAAGCCCGGTGATCGGCAGGGTGGAGGTGTTGGAGCCGAACACCGCGCCCGCCGCCAGCATCGCCTCCGCCTTGCGCGTGACCTCGGCCTTGATGTCGCGGTTCTCGAACACCGCCTCGACCACCAGATCGCAGCCGCGCACGTGCTCGTAGTCGGACGTGGGCGTGATCAGCGCCAGCACGCCGTCCGCCTTCTCCTGCGTCATGCGGCCCTTGCCGACCGCCTTGTTGATCAGGTCGGCGGCGTAGCCTTTGCCCTTCTCGGCGGCCTCTTGCGTGGTGTCGATCAGCACGGTCTCGATGCCGGCCATGGCCTGCACGTAGGCGACACCCGCGCCCATCATGCCCGCGCCGATCACGGCCACCTTCTTCGGGTCGGACTTGGCCGGCGCTTGAGGCCGCACCGCGCCCTTGCCCAGCGCCTGCATGGAGCCGAACAGGGTGCGGATCATGCCGGTGGCCTGCGGCGTCATCAGCGTGCGCGCGAAGTAGCGGCTCTCGATGCGCAGCGCCGCCTCGATCGGCACCTGCAGGCCTTCATAGACCGCCTTCATGATGTTCACCTGCGCCGGGTAGTTGCCGTAGCTCTGCTTGCGCAGCATGGCGTTGCCCATGACAAAGATCTGCTGCGTGCCCTTGGTGTAGGGGCCGCCGCCGGGGACCTTGAAGTCCTTCTTGTCCCAGCGCGCGACGGGATCGCCCGTCTTCACCCACGCCTTGGCGGCCTCCACCTCCTGCCCGCGCGGAACGATCTGGTCGACCACGCCCGCGCTCTTGGCGTCGGCGGGGCGGAAGCTCTTGCCCTCCAGGAGGTACGGCGCGGCGGCCATCACGCCCATCAGGCGGGGCAGCCGCTGTGTGCCGCCGCCGCCGGGGAGGAGGCCGACCTTGGCCTCGGGCAGGCCGATCTGCACCTTGGGGTCGTCCACCAGCACCCGGTGGTGGCAGGCGAGCGCCAGCTCCAGCCCGCCGCCCATGGCCACGCCCGCGATGGCCGCCGCCACCGGCTTGCCGCAGGTCTCCAGCGCGCGGAAGTTCTTGTTGATGGCGTAGACGCGCTCGAACACCGCCGCCGGCGAGGCCGGGCCCGAGCCGGAGCCCATCTCTCCGAGATCGGCCCCGGCGCAGAAGCCGGATGCCTTGCCCGAGGCGATCACCGCGCCCTTGATGGCGGGGTCGGTCCTGATGCGCTCCACCACCTGCGGCAGCTCGGCCATGACCTGCCCGGTGAGCGTGTTCATGGAGCGGCCGGGCACGTCGAAGGTGACCAGCGCGATCCCGTCGGCGTCCACGTCGATCTTGAAGGTTTCCATGGTCGTCGGCTCCCGGCTCAGACGCGTTCGATGACGGTGGCGGTGCCCATGCCGGCGCCGACGCAGAGGGTGACGAGCGCGGTCTCCTTGTCCGACCGCTCCAGCTCGTCGAGCACGGTGCCGAGGATCATGGCCCCGGTGGCGCCCAGGGGGTGGCCCATGGCGATGGCGCCGCCGTTCACGTTCATCTTCTCGTGCGGGATGTCGAGCGCCTGCATCATGCGCAGCACCACGGCCGCGAAGGCCTCGTTCAGCTCGTAGAGGTCGATGTCGGCGACCTGCATGCCGAGCTTCTTCAGCAGCTTCTCGGTGACGTAGCTCGGGCCGGTGAGCATGATCGAGGGCTCGGAGCCGATGGAGGCCATGCCCTTCACGCGCGCGCGCGGCTTCAGGCCCAGGGCGTCGCCCATCTCCTTGGTGCCGAACAGGACGCCCGCGGCGCCATCGACGATGCCCGAGCTATTGCCGGCGTGGTGGACGTGGTTCACGCGCTCCACCTGCGGATAGCGCTGGGTCACCACGGCGTCGAAGGCCATCTCGCCGACGGTCGTGAAGGCAGGGTTCAGCGAGCCCAGGGACTGCATGGTGGTGGACGGACGCATGTGCTCGTCGGTCGCCAGGATCGGCAGACCGAGCTGGTCCTTCACCGCGATGACGCTGCGGTCGAAGCGCTTCTCCTCCCAGGCGAGGGCGGCGCGGCGCTGGCTCTCGACCGCGTAGCCGTCCACGTCGTCGCGGCTGAAGCCGTGCAGGGTGGCGATCAGGTCCGCGCCGATGCCCTGGGGAGCGAAGTAGGTCTTGAAGGCGCTGGAGGGGTCGATCGGCCAGGCGCCGGAGTCGCTGCCCATGGGCACGCGGCTCATGCTCTCCACGCCGCCGCCGACGGCCATGTCGGCCTCGCCGGTCATCACCTTCGCGGCGGCCATGTTGCAGGCCTCCAGGCCCGAGGCGCAGAAGCGGTTGATCTGCACGCCGGCGGTGGTCTCGGCCCAGTCGGCGTTGAGCACGGCGGTGCGCGCGATGTCGCTGCCCTGCTCGCCGGTGGGCGAGACGCAGCCCAGCACCACGTCGTCGACCTTGGAGGTGTCCAGCCCGTTGCGGTCGCGCAGCTGCTCGAGCACCTGGGTGGCGAGCGAGAGCGCGGTGATCTCGTGCAGGGCCCCGTCGGACTTGCCGCGGCCGCGCGGGGTGCGCACGGCGTCGTAGATGTAGGCGTCGGCCATGGTGGTCAGGCTCCCTGCAGGGCTGTTCGGTGGACCGGGACGGGTTCGACCCGCACCTCGGTGAGGACGGAGTTGGCGATGTTGCAGGCGTCGTGCGCCCGGTGGTGGATGGCCGCCAGCGTGGCGGCGTCGGCGTCGCACTCGACCTCGGGGCGCAGGACGCACTCGGTCAGGCCGATGCGGCCGGTGGCGGCGAACTTGCCCATGCGGGCTGCGGGCTCGTCGCGGTAGGCGCGCACCAGAACACCTTCACGGCGAGCGAAGTCGAGGAACCACAGCATGTGGCAGGCGGAGAGGCTGGCCACGAGCAGCTCCTCCGGGTCGGCGGCGGCCTCCACGCTCCAGGGCGCACGCACGACCGACGGCGAGGCGGAGCCGGGGATGGAGACGCCACCGTCGAAGCTGATCTCGTGCCCGCGCGAGTAGCGGCCTGCGAGAAAGTCTTCGCCCGGGCGCAGGCGCCAGCTCACGATTGCCTCGTGCGTGCTCACCGGCCCATGCCGCCGAGCCGGTAGCCGACCAGGGTGGAGCCGCCGTCCACGTCCAGGATCGCGCCCGTGACGTAGCGGCCCGCGGGCGAGCACAGGTAGACGGCGGCGTCGCCGATCTCGTCGGCGCGGCCGTAGCGGCCCAGCGGCACGTTGGCCTTGGCGGCGGCCTCCGCCTCCGGCGTGGGGGCGAGGCGCGCCATGCCCTCGGTGCCCTCGATCGGGCCGGGCGTGATGGCGTTGACCCGGATGCCCATGGCCCCCCACTCCAGCGCGAGGCACTGGACGAGCATGTTCACGCCCGCCTTGGCCGCGCAGACATGGGCCTGCAGGGCGGCCGGCTTCTTCGCCTGTCCCGCGGTGATGGCGATCAGCGAGGCGCCCTCGGCGAGATGCTGATGTCCGGCGCGGAACAGGTTGAACGTGCCCAGGAGGTCGATGCCGACCACAGCGGCGAAGGCGTTGGCGCTCATGCCGAGCGCCGGCGCCGGAAAGTTGCCCGCCTGCCCGGCGATCAGGATGTCGAGCTTCCCCAGCTCGGCCGCGGCGGCCGCCAGCACCCCCTCCACCGCGCTGTAGTCGCGCACGTCGGCAGTGAGCGCGAGCGCGCACGGACGCCCGGCTTCACGGTCGATCTCTGCGGCGGCGGCGTCCGCCTTCTCCGGATTGCGGCCGAGCACCGCTACACGCGCGCCTAGTCCGGCGAAGCGCTTGGCGATGCCCAGGTTGATGCCGCTGGTGCCGCCGGCGATGAAGGCGGTCTTCCCCGCCAGGAGATCGGGCGCGAAGGTCTCTTGGGCGTGGGTCATCGCCGGACGCTACGCCGCGAAAGCTTCGGCGGGCAGTGACATCATCGTGTCCGCGCCCGTCTTGAGCTTGGCGAGGTGCGCCGCGCCCTCGGGCGCGATGCGCTCGGCGAAGTAGCGGGCGGTGACCAGCTTGTGCGCGTAGAAGGGGTCGGCCTCGCCCGCCGCGATCTTCGCCTGTGCCGCGACCGCCATCTTCAGCCACATCAGCGACAGCGCCGTGAGGCCGAACAGGTGCAGGTAGTCGGTGGAGGCGGCGCCCGCGTTGTCCGGGTTGGCCATGCCGTTCTGCATCAGCCAGAAGGTCGCCTCCTGCAGCTGCGCCTTCAGGCCGGAGAGGCTGTCGGCGAAGGGCTTGGCGTCAGCGGGCGCCTCGGCCACCGCGGCGTCCACGTCGGCGAAGAAGCTCATGGCCGCGCGCCCGCCCTTGGCGGCGAGCTTGCGGCCGACGAGGTCCAGCGCCTGCACGCCGTTGGTGCCCTCGTAGATCAGGGCGATGCGGCAGTCGCGCAGGTACTGACTGACGGGAAAGTGCTCGGTGAAGCCGGAGCCGCCGTGCACCTGCATGGCGTCCTTGCAGACGGCGAACCCCTTCTCGGTCAGGAAGGCTTTCACCACGGGCGTCAGCAGACCCATGTAGTCGGCCGCCTTCTCCGCCTGCGCGGCGTCGGGGCTGGCCTGCAGGTCGCCCTGCAGCGCGGTCCACAGCATGAAGGCGCGGCCGCCTTCGTTGAGCGCGCGGGCGTCCATCAGCATGCGGCGCACGTCGGGGTGGACGACGATGGGGTCGGCGGGGCCGTCCGGGTTCTTCGGCCCGGTGAGCGAGCGGCCCTGCAGGCGATCCAGCGCGAAGGCGGCGGCAGCCTGGTAGGCGGCCTCGCCCTGGGCGAGGCCCTGCACGCCGACGCCGAGGCGGGCCTCGTTCATCATCACGAACATGAGCTTCAGGCCGGAGTTCTCCGGACCCACGATCCAGCCCTGCGCGTCCTCGTAGGCCATCACGCAGGTGGCGTTGCCGTGGATGCCCATTTTCTCTTCAAGCCCGACGCACGCCACGCCGTTGCGCACGCCGGGAGCGCCTTGGGCGTCCGGGATAAACTTGGGCACGATGAACAGACTGATGCCCTTCACGCCCGCGGGCGCGCCCTCGATGCGGGCCAGCACGAGGTGCACGATGTTGTCCGCCATGTCGTGCTCGCCGCCCGAGATCCAGATCTTCTGGCCGGTGATGCGGTAGGACCCGTCCGCCTGCGGGACCGCTTTGGTGCGCAGCAGTCCCAGGTCGGTGCCGCACTGCGGCTCGGTCAGGTTCATGGTGCCGCCCCACTCGCCCGAGACGAGCTTGGGGCAGTAGAGCGCCTTCTGTTCGTCCGACCCGCCCTCGTGGATGGCGGCGTAGCAGCCGTGCGTCAGGCCCGGGTACATGCCGAAAGCCATGTTGGCGGCCGACTGCATCTCGGCGAAGGCCATGGACACCACGTTGGGCAGCCCCTGCCCGCCGTAAGCCGGGTCTGAGCCCAGCGCCGGCCAGCCCGCCTCCACCATTTGGCGGTAGGCGTCCTTGAACCCCTCCGGCGTCTTGACCGTGTTGTCCGCCGACCAAGTGCAGCCCTCCACGTCGCCGACGTGGTTCAGCGGCGCGAGCACGCCCTCGGCGAACTTGGCGGCCTCCTCCAGCACCTGCTCCACCGTCTCGGCGGAAGCGTCGGCGAAGCCGGGCAGGTTGGCGTGGGCGTCCAGGTTCAAGACGTCGCGCAGGACGAACATCTGGTCGCGGACGGGGGCGCGGTAAGGCATCGAGGTCTCGTCAGTCGTGCGGGTGGGCGTCGCCGAGGCCGGCGCGTAGGACGGTGGCGTAATCCTCGGCCTGCGGCAGCAGGTCGGGGCGGATGGCGGAGAGCTTGGCCTCCAGGCGCGAGGCGCCCGTCTCGAGGGTCACCAGAGCGCGGTCGATGTCCTCCCGCTGGGCGTGCAGCGCCAGGATGCGCTCGCGCACCTTGGGCAGGGTGGCGGCCATCTGCGCGGCCCCGCCATCGTTCTCGTCGTAGAGATCGAGCAGTTCGCGCAGGTCGGCCAAGCTGAAGCCCAGGCGCTTGCCCTGCATGATCAGCCCCAGCCTCGCCCGGTCGCGCGGGCCGTAGACGCGGTTCAGCCCGTCGCGCGCCGGGCTGAGCAGCCCCTTGTCCTCATAGAAGCGCAGCGCGCGCGCGGTGGCGCCGAACTCGATGCAGAGCTGGCGGATCGTCCAGGTGCGGTCGAGCGCGCGGCGGAGGGCGGCTGGCATGAGGGCGGTTCCGCGACGAAGACCGCGGGCATTTAGCTTCCCCTTACGCAAACGTCAACCTACGCGCTCAACCTTGACGCGAGTCTTGGAAGTGTTCAGCTTTCGGGAGTGCCTCACGCACCCGGAGACCACTCATGAAGCGCGCAGACATCGCCCGCCACGTCGCCCAGCATCTGTTTACGGCGGAGGACGCCCTGGACGTCACCATCCGCGACTTCGCCCGGCTGACGGCCGAGCTGATGGAGGCGCGCACGCGCATGGGGCTGTCCGCCGCCGTCGGGCCCGAGGTCGTGGCGCGGGCGGCGTCCGTGCAGGCCGCGCTGGCGGACGCCCGCACCGAGGCGGCCGCCCTGCACGCCGCCCTCGCCGCGGTGAAGGACGGCGTGGGCCTGCGCACCGTCGCGGTGGGGGCAGGCGACAAGGGCGACGATCCGGACGCCGTGCCCATGTGGCCGCTCGGCGCGACGGTCCAGCCCCTGCGCGCGGCCGGCTGAGGCGCCCCGCCCCTCCGCACGGCGGCCCGTAAGGGCTTGGAATGACGGGGCGGAGGGGCTACAGCCCCGTCCAGAACGGGCGCGGGGCCGGCTGGCGCCGACGGTTTCGCCGCGGCGCGCCGCCCCGCCCTCGACGACGATCCAAGAGGCTGAAAAGGCGCCCATGTCCGCAACGACCCCGAGTCGGGGAGCGACCCTCACGACCGCCGGCCTGGCCACCGGCGTGCTCCTCCTGTTCTCGGCCGCGGGCGCCCGCGCGGCGGACCTCCTGGGCCAGCCCACGCCGGGCGCCATCGGCATGCAGCCGGGCGCGTCGCCCCTGCGCCACTCGGCGATCTGGTTCAACGACTGGGTGCTGACGCCCATCATCGTGGCCATCTGCCTGTTCGTGCTGGCGCTGCTGGCGTGGGTGGTCTTCAGGTTCAACGCCAAGGCGAACCCGACCCCCGCGCGCTTCACTCACAACACGGCGGTCGAGATCGTCTGGACGCTCGCGCCCGTCCTGATCCTGATGTTCATCGCCATCTTCTCGTTCCGGCTGCTGTACGCCTATCACGACATGCCCAAGCCCGATGTGACCGTGAAGGTGACCGGCAACCAGTGGTACTGGACTTACGAGTATCCGGAGGCCGGCGGCTTCTCCTTCGACTCGATCCCGCTCAAGGAAAAGGAGGCCGAGGCCAAGGGCCCGGGCCTGTACCGCTTGGCCGTGGACAACCCGATGGTGGTGCCCGTGCACGCCAACGTGCAGGTGCTGGCCACCGGCGCCGACGTGCTGCACTCCTTCTTCGTGCCGGCGTTCGGCATCCAGGAGACGACCATCCCGGGACGCATCAACCAGACCGGGTTCTACACCGAGCGCGAAGGCGTCTATTACGGCCAGTGTAACGAGCTCTGCGGCGTGAACCACAGCTTCATGCCCATCGAGATCGACGTGGTCAGCCCCGCCAAGTACCAAGCCTGGCTCGCGGGCCACACCAAGAAGACCCCCGCCGCCGTCGCCGCGAACACGGGCGCTTCGCCCACTCCGACGCCCGTCGCCGGCCAAGCCGCCACGGGCGCCACGGGCGCCACGCCGCCGGTGAACGGCCCGAACGGCGCCACGGTCGGCCCTGTCGCCGGCGCGGCCGCCTCGCCGGCCGCCGCCGCCCCCGCTCCGGCCGCGCAGACCGGCCCGCTGGGCAAGGCCAAGGTCGCCCCCGCGACCAAGCCGGTGTCGGCCAACGCCGCCTCGCCGGCCGGCTGACGCGTCCCTACATGCTCCTCCCCACCTCCCCGAACCTCTAGAGCGCCATGGCCACCACCTACGCCGCCCACGAGGACCACGCCCACCACGAGCATGTGGCGCACAGCCACGTGCCGCCGTTCTGGACGCGCTGGTTTCTCTCCACCAACCACAAGGACATCGGCACGCTGTACCTGATCTTCGCCATCATGGCGGGGCTGGTCGGCGGCATGATCTCCGGCCTGATCCGCTGGGAGCTGGCCGCGCCGGGCATCCAGGTGTTCCGCCCCGGCTCGCTGATGGCGCAGTACCTGCCGCTCTTCGAGCCTTCGAACCACGGCTATAACGTCGCCATCACCGCGCACGGGCTGATCATGATCTTCTTCATGGTCATGCCCGCCATGATCGGCGGGTTCGGCAACTGGTTCGTGCCGCTGATGATCGGGGCCCCCGACATGGCGTTCCCGCGTATGAACAACATCAGCTTCTGGCTGCTGGTCGCCAGCTGGTGCCTGCTCTGCACCTCGCTGTTCGTCGACGGCGGACCGGGGCGCGGCTTCGGCGGCGGCTGGACCCTTTACGCGCCGCTCTCCACCACCGGCCACACCGGGCCGGCGATGGACGTTTTGATCCTGTCGCTGCACCTCGCCGGCGCGAGCTCGATCCTGGGCGCGATCAACTTCATCACCACCATCTTCAACATGCGCGCGCCGGGCATGACCCTGCACCGCATGCCGCTGTTCGCCTGGTCGGTGCTGATCACCGCCTTCCTGCTGCTGCTGTCGCTGCCCGTGCTGGCCGGCGCCATCACCATGCTGCTGACCGACCGCAACTTCGGCACGAGCTTCTTCAACGCGGCCGGCGGCGGCGACCCGATGATGTTCCAGCACCTGTTCTGGTTCTTCGGGCACCCTGAGGTCTACATCCTGATCCTGCCGGGCTTCGGCATCATCAGCCACGTGGTCTCGACGTTCTCCAAGAAGCCGGTGTTCGGCTATCTCGCCATGGCCTACGCCATGGTCGCCATCGGCTTCGTCGGCTTCGTGGTGTGGGCCCACCACATGTTCACCGTCGGCATGAACGTGAACCTGCAGGCCTACTTCGTGGCCGCCACCATGGTCATCGCGGTGCCCACAGGTGTGAAGATCTTCTCGTGGATCGCCACCATGTGGGGCGGCTCGATCGAGTTCAAGACGCCCATGCTGTTCGCCACGGGCTTCATCTTCCTGTTCACCGTCGGCGGCGTCACCGGTGTGGTGCTGGCCAACGCCGGCCTCGACTACTCGCTGCACGCCACCTACTACGTGGTCGCGCACTTCCACTACGTGCTGTCGCTCGGTGCGGTGTTCGCCATCTTCGCGGGCTACTACTACTGGTTCGAGAAGATGTACGGCATCAAGTACAACGAGGCGCTCGGCTGCGTGCACTTCTGGCTGATGTTCGTCGGTGTGAACGTGATCTTCTTCCCTCAGCACTTCCTGGGCCTGCAGGGCATGTCGCGCCGCTACGTCGACTATCCCGCGGCCTTCGCCTTCTGGAACAAGATTTCGTCAATCGGCTACATGATCACTGCAGTTGGCGTGCTGGTGTTCCTGGTCATGCTGGTCGAGGCCGCGGTGCGCCGCCGCAAGGGCGTGGCCAACCCCTGGGGCGTGGGCGCCACCACGCTGGAGTGGAGCCTGTCCTCGCCGCCGCCGTTCCACCAGTTCAACGAGCTTCCGGTGATCCACGCCGAGAAGCACTGACGGCTCCCGCCCGCCCGCGGCCTTGAAGGGGCCGCGGATCGGGTGTCTTCCCCTCCGGGCGCGCGGACCTGCAGACGGTCCGCGCGCCCTTCGCTTTTCCGGGACTCCCCACCTTGCCCGCCCCCCTGTCCCCCAGCGCCGCCGACCTCGCCGCCTCCGCCGAGACGGCCGCGATCGCGCGCCCGGGCGACTACCTGGCGCTGCTCAAGCCGCGCGTGATGTCGCTGGTGGTGTTCACCGGCCTGACGGGCCTGGTCTGCGCCGACACGCGCATGAACCCGCTCATGGCGGCGGTGGCCGTGCTGTGCATCGCGGTCGGCGCGGGCGCGAGCGGCGCGCTCAACATGGCGCACGAGGCCGACCTGGACGCGCGCATGAAGCGCACCGCGCGCCGTCCCACCGCCACAGGCCGCATCCCCACCGCCGAGGCCGCGGGCCTGGGCGTGGTGCTGGCCATGTTCTCCGTGGCCACCATGGCGCTGGCGACGACCCTGCTGGCCGCCGCCCTGCTGGCGGCCACCATCGCCTTCTACGCGATCGTCTACACGCGCTGGCTGAAGCGGGCGACGCCGCAGAACATCGTCATCGGCGGCGCGGCGGGCGCCCTGCCCCCCGTGGTCGGCTGGGCCGCGGCGAGCGGGCACGCGCCCCTGGACGCCTGGCTGCTGTTCCTGATCATCTTCCTGTGGACGCCGCCGCACTTCTGGGCGCTCGGCCTCTACACGACGGAGGATTACGCGAGCGCGGGCGTGCCCATGCTGCCCGTGGTGCACGGCGCCAAAGCGACGCGGCTGCAGATCCTGCTCTACAGCGGTCTGCTGGCCGCGGCCGGCGCGGCGCCGCTCTTCACCGGCCTGGGCGGACGAATCTACGCCGTCGCTTCGCTGGGAGGAGGCGCCGTGTTCCTGGCGCTGGCGCTCCGCCTGTTCCTCTCCAAGGCGGGCGACGTGGCGATCACCGGCCCGGGCGGGCTCTACGCCCGGCGCGAGGGCGGGCGCGAGGCGCGCGACCTGTTCGCCTGGTCGATCCTCTACCTGTTCGCCGTGTTCGCCGCGCTCCTGGTCGAGCACCTGCTCAAGGGGGCCGGCCTGTGACCTCGCCCGATCCCTTCGGCGAGGGCCGCGCCGCCGCGCGCGCGCGGCGGCTGCGCTCGCTCGGCATCGCCCTGGCGCTGGTCGCCTTCATCGTCCTGATCTTCGTGGTCAGCGTCGCCCGCCTGACGGCCAACGCGCACCATGGCTGAGCCCCGTCACCGCGCGCTGCTGGCCGCCTGCGTGGTCGGGGTCGCCGCCATGGTGGGGGCCGCCTACGCCTCGGTGCCGCTGTACCGCGCCTTCTGCCAAGCCACCGGCTTCAACGGCACGCCACGCCGCGGCGTCTCCGGCCCGCACGGGGCGGCGCTGGCGCAGCAGGTGACCGTGCGCTTCGACACCAACGTGCGCGGCCTGCCCTGGAGCTTCTCCGCCGACCAGACCACCCAGACCGTGCACATCGGCGCGCCGAACCAGGCCTACTTCCGCGTGACCAACAACGGGGTCGCGGCGCTGACCGGCCGCGCCGTCTACAGCCTGGCCCCGGAGGTCGCGGCCGAGCACTTCATCAAGACGCAGTGCTTCTGCTTCGACGACCAGACCATACCGGCGGGCAAGACGGTCGAGTTCCCCGTCATCTACTACGTCGACCCGAAGTTCGCATCCGACCCGTCGACGCAGGCGCTGCAGGAGATCACCCTCTCCTACACCTTCTTCCCCGCGAAGAAGGCCGCCTAGCCGCGCCCGCGAGGGCTTGGCGCGATGCGCCCGCGCCCGCTATAGCAGCCCTCTCCCCGCGGGCGCGTTGCACCCCGCGAGTTCAAGGACAGACGACCCGCCGCCATGGCCGAAGCGCACCACGACGACGTCCAGCACGACTACCACCTGGTCAGCCCAAGCCCCTGGCCGCTGGTGGGCTCCATCGCCGCCGTGGTGTGGGCGCTGGGGATGGTGGTGTTTATGAAGGGCCTGTTCGGCCTGCCCAAGGGTTTCCCCTGGGTGGCCGCGGCGGGCTTCGCCGGCATCCTCTACACCATGTTCGGCTGGTGGTCGGACGTCATCAAGGAAAGCCGCGAGGGCGACCACACGCCGGTGGTCTCGATCGGCCTTCGTTACGGCATGATCCTGTTCATCGCCTCCGAGGTGATGTTCTTCGTGGCGTGGTTCTGGATGTTCTTCGAGATGGCGCTGTTCCATCACGACCGGACGTTCTCGGCCATCGACGAGGTGCGAAACGCCTGGGGGGCTTGGCCTCCCAAGGGCGTGGAGGTGCTGGACCCGTGGCACTTCCCGCTGATCAATACGCTGACGCTGCTGCTGTCGGGCACCACGGTCACCTGGGCGCACCACGCGGTGCTGGAGGGTGACCGCAAGTCGGCCAAGACGGCGCTCTGGCTGACCTGCATCCTGGGCGCGGCCTTCACCTGCATCCAGGCCTACGAGTACCGCGAGATCCTCACGGAGAAGCTGTTCTTCAACGAGACCGCCGCCAACAGCGGCCTCTACGGCTCCAGCTTCTTCATGGCGACGGGCTTCCACGGCTTCCACGTGCTGATCGGCACCATCTTCCTGGCGATCTGCCTGATGCGCCTCTACGCGGGCCAGATGACGCCGACCAAGCACTTCGGCTTCGAGGCCGCGGCCTGGTACTGGCACTTCGTGGACGTGGTCTGGCTGTTCCTGTTCGCCTTCATCTACGTGATGTTCGGCGCGCACGTCGCGCATTGACGCGGGCCTCGTCCCCGACGGCCACCTCCATCGCCCGGCCGCGCTGCGGCCGGGCGATTTGCGTCTGCGGTGAGGTGGGTGCGCGTGGCTAGGACGGCGACGGGCGCCCGCCGCGCCCCCCCTCGCCGGAAGCGCGCGCCCGCCGCGCCCGTGCGACGCGGGCCGGGCGTCGCAGCCACCCTGCTGGTCGCAGCCGGCGTGGCGATCCTGTGCGCGCTGGGCGCTTGGCAGGTGCAGCGGCTGCACTGGAAGACGGCGCTGCTGCAGCGCATCGCCGCCCTGCAGGTCGCCCCCGCCGAGCCCCTGACCGTGGTGCTGAACCGGTTGGCGGACGGGAGGCCGGTCGACTTCTCGCGCGTGGTCACGTCCTGCGACGGCCTGGGCGAGCGTGAGGCCTATCTTTACGGCCTGCGCACCGACGGGCCTGGATGGCGTGAGATCTCCGCCTGCCGCCTGGGCTCCGGCCCCTACGGCTCGATCCTGGTGGACATGGGCTTCTCGCGCCAGGTCGGGATGCAGCCGCCGCGCGGCGAGCCCGTGACCCTGCGGTCCGGCGTGCTCGTCACCGGCGTGCTGCGCGCGCCCGAGCCGCCGCCGTGGTTCGCGAGCCTGGTCGCGCCGCCGGCCGGCCACCGCGGGGCGTCCGGCGAGTTCTACGGCCGCGACATCCCCGCCATGGCCGCCGCCGTCGGCGCGCCACGCCCCGCGCCGGTGATGCTGCTGCTGGAGCGGCCCGCTGCGGGCCCCGGCCTGATCCCCGCGCCGCTGCCGACCGGCATCGAGAACAATCACCTGGGTTACGCCGTGACCTGGTTCGGCCTCGCGGTCGCCCTGGTGGGGGTGTGGATCGCCACGGTGGTCGCCAGCCGGCGCGCCGGCCGCTGACCCCGGTGCGCTACGTCTCCACGCGCGGCGAGGCGCCGCCCGTCGACTTCGCCGAAGCGCTGCTGGCCGGTCTCGCCCCCGACGGCGGCCTGTACACGCCCGAGGCTTGGCCGCAGCTGTCGCGCGAGGAGATCGCCGCCTTCGCGGGCCGCCCCTACGCCGAGGTCGCCGCCGCGGTAGTCGGGCGGCTCGCCGGCGACGCCCTCGCACCCGACGCACTACGAGCCATGTGCGACGCGGCCTACGCCACCTTCGCCCACCCGGCGGTGACGCCGCTCACGCAACTGGACGCCGACCTGTGGCTGCTGGAGCTGTTCCACGGCCCCACGCTCGCGTTCAAGGACGTGGCCATGCAGCTCCTGGCCCGGCTCTACGACGCCGTGCTGGCCGCCTCCGGCCGACGCCTGACGCTGACCGTCGCCACCAGCGGCGACACGGGCGGCGCGGCGGTGGAGGCCTTCCGCGGGCGGGAGAACATCCGCCTCGTGGTGCTCTTCCCCGACGGCCGCATCTCCGACGTGCAGCGCCGCTTCATGACCACCGCGGCCGACCCGAACGTCTCCTGCGTGGCCGTGGACGGCACGTTCGACGACTGCCAGGCGCTGGTGAAGGCGCTGTTCGCCGACGGCGCGCTGAAGCGCGAGGTCGACCTCTCCGGCGTCAACAGCATCAACTTCGGGCGGATCGCCGCGCAGGCGGTGTACTACTTCGTGGCCGCCGCGGCGCTCGGCGCGCCGGAGCGCGCGGCGCGCTTCGTCGTGCCTACGGGCAACTTTGGCGACGCCTTCGCCGGCTACGCGGCCGTTCGCATGGGCCTGCCCGTCGCCGGGATCGAGGTGGCCGCCAACGGCAACGACATCCTGGCGCGCGCCCTGCGCGACGGCGTCTACGCCCGCGGCCCGGTGCGCGAGACGCAGTCGCCGGCCATGGACATCCAGGTCGCCTCCAACTTCGAGCGCCTCTACTTCGAGGCCGTGGGCCGCGACGCCCCCGAGACCGCCCGCGCCTTCCGGACCTTCGCCGCCGAGGGCGCGACCGGGCTGCCGAGCCAGGCCTTCGCCGAAGTGCGCCGCCTGTTCACCGGCGCCTCGGCCAGCGAGGCGCAGACGTCGGACGCCATGGCGCGCGCCTGGACGGAGAGCCGCACCCTGGTCGATCCACACACCGCCGTGGCCCTGTCCGTCGCCCGCCGCGCGCCCCCGGGCGGCGGCGCGCCGACCGTGGTGCTGTCCACCGCCCACCCGGCCAAGTTCCCCGACGCCGTGCGCGCCGCCACGGGCGCCGATCCAGGCCACGCCCTGGCCGACGCCCTCCTCTCCCTCCCCGAGCGCTTCACGCGCCTGCCGAACGACGAGCGCACCGTCGCCGACCACCTCCGGGCCTTCGCCGCATGACCGCCCGTCTGCACACCCTGTCGAACGGCGTGCGCGTGGTCGCCGACCCCATGCCTGGGCTGGAGAGCTTCGCCCTGTCCGTCGTCGTGCGCGGCGGCGCTCGGTGGGAACCAGCGGAGCGCAACGGCTGGTCGCACCTCCTCGAGCACATGGTGTTCAAGGGCGCGGGCGCGCGCTCCTCCAAGGCCATCGTGGAGGCGATCGAGGCGGAGGGCGGCTGGATCAACGCCGCCACCGGCCAGGAGCGCACCAGCTACCAGGTGCGCGGCCTCGCCGGCGGCCTGCCGTTGGCCATGGAGGTGCTGGCCGACCTGCTGCGCCGCCCCGTGCTCGATCCCGAGGAGCTGGAGCGCGAGAAGGGCGTCATCGGCCAGGAGATCGCCGAGGCCGCCGACACACCTGACGATCGCGTGTTCGACCTCGCCCAGGGCCGCGCCTTCGCCGCCCAGCCGCTGGGCCGTCCCATCCTGGGCCTGGACGCCACGCTCGCCCCCGCCACGCGCGAAGCGCTGTCCGCATGGCGCGACGGCCTCTACGCCGATCCCTCGCGCCTGGTGATCGGCGCGGCGGGCGCGGTCGACGAGGGCGAGCTCCTGCGCCTGGCCGAGGCGGCGTTCGGCGACCTCGGCCCGCCCGCCGCGCCCGCGCCCGAGCCGGTCCCCGCCCGCTTCACCGGCGGCGTCACGGCCGAGACGCGGCGGCTGGAGCAGGCCCACCTCGTGCTGCTGCTTCCCGGCGTGGGGGTGCGCGACCCGGCGTGGCACGCGCAGCGCCTGTTCGCCGAGATCCTCGGCGGCGGCATGGCCAGCCGCCTGTTCCAGGAGGCGCGCGAGGTCCGCGGCCTCGCCTACGCCGTCGACGCCTACGCCGAGAGCTACGAGGACACGGGCCTGCTGGGCGTCTACGCCGGCACGGGCGCGGCCGAGGCGCGCGGCATGGCCGAGCTCGCCGCCGTGGAGATCCGCAAGCTGGCCGAGCGCGTCGAGCCCGACGAGCTGCACCGCGCCCGCGCCCAGGCCCGCTCGCAGATGGCCATGGCGCGCGAGCAGCCGCTGCACCGCGCCGAGCAGGCGGCGGCCCAGGCGCTGCTGTTCAACCGCCTGATCCCGCCCGCCGAGCTCGCCGCCGGCGTGGAGGCGGTCGACGCCGCCGCGCTTCGCGCCTACGGCGAGCGCGTGCTGGGCGGGGGCGCGGCGGCCGCGGCGGTGCTCGGCCCCAAGCGCGCGGGCGCGGCGGCCGACGCCTTCCTGCGCGCCGCCGCCTAGGAGCTGGCCGTGACCCCGCTGGAGATGCTCAAGAGCGTCGGGATCGCCACCACGCGCGGCAGCCCGCAGGCGCGCGCCCTCAACCTGCGCCTGGAGGAGGTCGAGGCCGGCGAGGCGACCATGCGCCTGCCCTACGACGCCAAGCTGGTCGGCGACCCCGCCACCGGCGTGATCGCGGGGGGCGCGGTGACCACGCTGCTGGACCACACCTGCGGCCAGGCGGTGTGGGCGGCGCTGAGCGATTTCGCCCCGATCGCCACGCTGGACCTGCGCATAGACTACATGCGCTCGGCCGAGCCGGGGCTCGACGTGTGGGCGCGGGCGCACTGCTACAAGCTGACCCGCCACGTCGGCTTCGTCCGCGCCACGGCCTGGGACAAGGACCTGGACGACCCGGTCGCCACCGCCCAGGCCGCCTTCGCCCTGAACCGCCCCGGCTCGACGCGCGGGAGCGGCGAGGCGTGAGCGACGCCGCCGACCTGTTCGCGCCCATCCCCTACGCCGGCTTCCTGGGCCTGCGTTCGATGGTCGAAGACGGCGAGCTCCGCGGCGTGATGCCGTTCGCCGAGCACCTGATCGGCAATCCCACCATCCCGGCCCTGCACGGCGGCACGCTGGGCGCCTTCATGGAGCTGACCGCCATCGCCGAGCTGGCCCGGCGGCGCGGCGGCGGCCCCCTGCCCCGCACCATCGGCGTGACGGTGGAGTACCTGCGCACCGGCCGCTCGCGCGACACCTGCGCCCGCGCCGAGGTGAAGCGCATGGGCCGGCGCATCGCCAACGTGGCGGTCGAGGCCTGGCAGGACGACCGCGCCAAGCCTATCGCCCTGCTCTACGGCCGCTTCCTCCTGCCCACCGCGCCGGAACGGGACGCGTGAAGCGCGGCGGCAAGACGGTCGCCAAGGCCGACCTGCCGACCAAGACCTGCGCCGCCTGCGGCCTGCCCTTCGCCTGGCGCAAGAAGTGGGAGCGCGACTGGGAGCAGGTGCGCTTCTGCTCCGACCGTTGCCGCGCCACCGGTGCGAGAACGCCGGTGCGCGAGGGCTGAGTCGGGTCTAGCCTCCGTCGCATGACGCTCCAGCTCCGCCGCGAGATCCTGGCCACCGCCATCGGCGAGGTCGTGCTCCTGACGGACGGCGGCGGTCGCCTGCGCGCTGTCGATTTCACCGACCAAGCCACGCGGATGACCACCCTGCTCGACCGCCACTACGGCCGAGGCGGCTGGCGGGCGAGGGAGGGCGCCGAGCCGCCCAGTTCCACGCACGCCGCCCTGTCGGCCTATTTCGCCGGCGACCTCCGCGCGCTGGATGGGATCGAGACCGCCACGGGCGGCACGCCCTTCCAGCGGGAGGTGTGGGCGGCGCTCCGCCGGATCGCGCCGGGCGAGACCACCAGCTACGGCGCCCTGGCCTCGGCGATCGGCCGGCCCAGGGCGGTGCGGGCGGTCGGCGCCGCGAACGGGGCCAACCCGATCTCCCTGGTCGCGCCCTGCCACCGCGTGATCGGCGGCGGCGGCGCGCTGACCGGCTACGCCGGCGGGCTCGACCGCAAGTCGTGGCTGCTGGAGCACGAGAGCCGGCACGCGGCCTGAACGCCTCCGCCCTCCTCGGCGACCACGCCCCGCCACACACCCCCGCGTCTCCCTCGGGCTTGACCCGAAGGTCCACCTTCGCCTCGCGCGTGTGATCCTGGCTCCTCGGGTCACGCCCGAGGGAGACGGAGGGGATGGCTTGTGCGGGCGGATACGCCGCGCGTGGCTTACCCCGCCAGCTTCGCCGCCTCCCGATGCAGCGTCGAATGCCGCTGCGCCAGGGCCGAGATGTCCGCGCCGTAGCCGCCGCCGATCACGCCCGCCACCGACACCCCCGCCGCCCGCACCGTCTCCAGCACGTAGCGGTCGCGCGCCGCCAGCCCAGCGTCGCTGAGCGCCAGGCGGCCGAGCTTGTCGTCGCGGTGCGGATCGACGCCCGCGTTGTAGAAGACGAGGTCGGGCCGCACCGCGTCCAGCAGCCGCGGCAGGTGCTCGGCGACGACAGCGAGGTAGGCGGCGTCCTCCGTCCCGTCCGGCAGGTCGACGTCGAGGTCGCTGGTCGCGCGGCGCGCGGGGAAGTTCTTGGCCCCGTGCACGCTCCAGGTGAACACCCGCGGCTCGTGCTCGAAGATGAAGGCGGTGCCGTCGCCCTGGTGCACGTCGAGATCCACCACCAGCACTTGGCCGACGGCGCCCTCGTCCAGCAGCGCGCGGGTGGCCACGGCCACGTCGTTGAAGGTGCAGAAGCCGGAGCCGTAACCCGCCGCCGCGTGGTGGCTGCCGCCCGCCGTGTTGCACGCCAGCCCGTGCTCCAGCGCGAGCCGCGCCGTGAGCAGCGTGCCGCCGACCGCCGCGCGCGAGCGGGCCGCCACCGAGGGCGTGATCGGCAGGCCGATGCGCCGCTCCACCTCGCGCGGGGCGTCCGCCTCGAAGATCATCCGCGCATAGGCGGGGTCGTGGACGGCGGTGACAAGCTCCCACGACGCGGGCTCGGGCTCGACGAAGCGTTCCACCACGCCGTCGGCCAGGAGCAGGTCCGCGAGCTGGGCGAACTTGTCCATGGGGAAGCGGTGGCCGGCCGGCATCTCGGCCCGGTAGGCGGGGTGGTGCACGACGGGGAGCATGGACGGCGCAGGTGGGGGCCGGGCGCCGAAGCGCCAAGCCGGCCCGCGCCGCCTGCCGCTCAGGCCGCCTTGCTAGGCCGCCTGGGCGCGCCTGTACGCCTCGCCCACGAACTGCATCAGCGGCAGGTCGAACGGCATCTTGCTCGCCGTCTCGGGATTGGACAGCACCTCCATGTTCGCCTGCGCCGACTTGGCGATCATCGCGGGGTCGTCGCCGGTGAACTTCCTGACCTGCGTCATCCAGCGCTGCGCCAGATCCATGGCCTGCGGCGAGCCCGGATCGCCTTTGGCCTGCAGGTCGCGGCCTTCCGCGATCAGGGCGTCCCACTCGCGCATGACCTGCGTCTGATCGAAGTCGTCTCTGCGGGCCTTGATGATCTCCTGCTCGTCGGGCGTGAAGTGCCGTTCGTACACGGGCCTCACATCCCGCTCCCAATCCTCTGCGTTCATCTTGTCTGTCATCGCGGTCTCCCGGGTCAGGTGGGTGAGGTCGTCCGGGGAGAGGGCGCCGTCGCGGGCCAGCTTGGCGCGGGCGGCGGCCAGCAGCGCGAGGCCCCGGTCCGTCTCCGCGCGGCGGGTCTCCAGCACTTGCTGCTGCAGGGCCAGCACCGCGTCGAGGCTCGCTAGCCTGCCGGCCAGGAGCTCGCCGATGCGGGCGAGGCTGAGCCCCAGCCGCTTCAGCACGAGCACCTGGTGCAGCCGCGCCTGCTGGTCGGGCCCGTAGACGCGCCAGCCGGCATCGGTGCGGTGCGGGCGCACCAGCCCGGCCCGCTCGTAGACGCGCAGCGCCTTGGGGCTCACCCCCAGCCGCTCCGCCATCTCCGCCGGCCCGAACCACCGCTCCCCCGACCCGCCCACGACACCGCCCTCCTCCAGACCGCACCTCCTGTGGGGCCGGTCCCAGGGGACGGGTCAAGCGGGGTCAGTCGTCGTCGCGGCCGACGCGCGCGCGGTGGCGCTCCACCTTCACGCGGCGGTCGTTCAGGGCGTCGGCGACCAGGCCGATGATGGCGCCGTAGAGCACGTGCACGGCGAAGCGCTCGGTGGCCACGCCGTCCGGCGCCTTGCGCTCGCCCTCGGTGACGCCGAGCTCCGGCAACACGCCGGCCACCGCCACCGCGTACACGCCCGCACCGAACAGGGCGCCCGAGAGCACGCCGGGGATCGGCAGGTAGGGCCGCACCGATCCGTAGACGGCGCCCAGCCCCAGGCTCATGCCGTAGTGCCCGGCCTCCTCCAGCAGCATCAGCCCGTCGTCGCCCAGCCGCTCGCGCGCGCCGAAGGCGTCGTCCAGCCAGTCCTGCGTGGCCTCGGACAGGTTGTCCTTGAGCAGTCCCGCGTCCTTGCCGAACCACTGGACGCCGGCGACCACCGCGCCCGCCACCAGCCCTCCGACCGCTCCCGCCGTCGCGCTGCGCATGCCTGATCTCCGTCCATGGTCCCCGCCGCCAACGGGTGCGCGCTCCGCGCCGTTCCCGCGGACGCTCGGGCGGGCTAGGAGCGGCGGCCATGAACATCCTCCTCGTCGGCGCGGGCGGGCGCGAGCACGCGCTGGCCTGGAAGATCGCGCAGTCGCCGCAGCTGACGCGGCTGGTGCTCGCGCCGGGCTCTGACGGCATGGCCGCGCTGGGGGAGCGCCGCGCCGTGGCGGCGACCGACGTGGACGGGCTCGTCGCGCTCGCGGCGGAGGTGGCGGCCGACCTGGTCGTGGTCGGGCCGGAGGCGGCGTTGGCCGCCGGCCTCGCCGACCGGCTCGCCCAGCAGGGGATCGCCTGCTTCGGCCCCACCGCCGCGGCCGCGCGCATCGAGAGCTCCAAGGCGTGGATGAAGGCGCTGGCCGCGCGCGCCGGCCTGCCCACCGCGCGGCATGCGGTCTTCGCCGACGCGGGCGAGGCCAAGGCGGCGCTGGGCGGCTTCGACCCGCCCTACGTGGTCAAGGCGGACGGCCTCGCGGCGGGCAAGGGCGTGGTGATCGCCGCCACGCACGCGGAGGCGGAGGCGGCGGTCGACGACATGCTGGGCGGCCGCTTCGGCGCGGCCGGCGCGCACGTGGTGATCGAGGAGCACATGGCGGGCGAGGAGGCCTCGCTGTTCGCCCTCTGCGACGGCGAGACCGTGATCCCGTTCGGCGGCGCCCAGGATCACAAGCGCGCCTTCGACGGCGACCGGGGCCCGAACACCGGCGGCATGGGGACCTACGCGCCCGCGCCGGTGCTCACCGCCGAGGTCGAGCGGCGCGCCATGGACGAGATCGTGCGCCCGGCCGCGGCGGCGCTCGCGGCGGAGGGCGCGCCCTACCGCGGCGTGCTGTTCGCCGGGCTGATGATCGCCGACGGCGCGCCGCGGCTCGTGGAGTTCAACGCCCGCTTCGGCGATCCCGAGTGCCAGGTGCTCATGCTGCGCCTGGAGAGCGACCTGCTGCCTTACCTGCATGCGGCTGCCGTGGGCGGCCTCGCCGCCCTGCCCCCGCCGACGTGGCGGCCGGAGGCGGCCGTCTGCGTGGTGCTGGCGGCGCAGGGCTACCCGGAAGCGCCGCGCACAGGCGGAGTCATCGAGGGGGCGGAGGCCGACTTCGGACCGGACGTGGTCGTGTTCCACGCCGGTGCGGCGCGCGGCGCCGGCGGCGTTCTGACGGCCGCTGGCGGCCGCGTGCTGAACGTGTGCGCCCGAGCGCCTACCCTCGCCGAGGCCCGCACGAAGGCCTACGCCGCCGTGGACCGCATCCGCTTCCCGGACGGCTTCCACCGCCGCGACATCGGTTGGCGCGCCCTGGGCGGCTGAGCGCTTGCCCCCGCGCCGCCGGCCCGCCTAACGTCCGGCGCGATGACCGACACCAGCGCGCAAGCCGTCTTCTCCGGCACCAAGCCCGTCGACCCCCGCCTCGCCTTCGACGCCGCCGGCCTCGAGCGTTGGATGGCGGAGCACGTGGAGGGCTACGCCGGCCCGCTCACGGTGAATCAGTTCAAGGGCGGCCAGTCCAATCCGACCTACGAGCTCGTCACCCCGGCCGTGCGCTACGTCCTGCGCCGCAAGCCGCCCGGCAAGCTCCTGCCCAGCGCCCACGCCGTGGACCGCGAATACAAGGTGATCACAGCGCTCGGGACCACCGGGTTCCCCGTGCCGCGCACCTACGGCCTGTGCACCGACGACGCCGTGATCGGCACCATGTTCTACGTGATGGAGAAGGTGGAGGGCCGCATCCTGTGGGACCTCTCCCTGCCCGACATGACACGCGCCGAACGCCGCGCCGTCTACGAGAACCAGGTCGACGTGCTGGCCCAGCTGCACACCACCAACTACGCCGCCGTCGGCCTCGGCGACTACGGCAAGCCCGGCAACTACTTCGCCCGCCAGGTGGACCGCTGGACCAAGCAGTACCGCGCCAGCGAGACCGAAACCCTGCCGGAGATGGACCGGCTGATAGAATGGCTCCCGCGCACCGTCCCGCAGGACGACGCCACCTCCATCGTCCACGGCGACTTCCGGCTGGACAACACGGTGCTGCACCCGACCGAGCCGCGCATCTCCGCGGTGCTCGACTGGGAACTGTCCACGCTGGGCAATCCGATGGCGGACTTCAGCTACTACCTGATGCAGTGGGTCATGCCCTCCACCGAGGGGCGGGGCATCGGCGGGAAGGACCTGTCGGACCTCGGCATCCCGAGTTCGGACGAGATCGTGGCGCGCTACTGCCGCCTGACCGGCCGCGACGGCGTGCCCCAGCTCGACTGGTACTTCAGCTACAACCTGTTCCGGCTGGCGGGCATCGTGCAGGGCATCGCCGGCCGCGTGCGCGACGGCACCGCCGCCAGCGCCCAGGCCGCCGAGACCGCCAAGCGCGTGCCGAGCCTGGCGCAGAACGCGTGGATGTTCGCGCAACGCGCGGGCGCTTGAGACCAGCAACAGTCTGACGGGGGACAGGGCGATGCGGAAGGTGTGGGGGACGACGCTCGGCTGCGTAGCGGCGGCTACGCTCGCGGGTGCGGCGGCGGCGCAGACGGTGGGCCCGGGCGCGCCCGCCGGGGCCGAGGCGCCCCGCGCGCGCTTGCCCGTCGAAGCGGTGACATATGTGCAAGCCGGAAGGCTGCTGGCCGACCCCGCCTCCGGCCGCGTGCTCACGCAGAAGACGCTGGTCATCCGCGGCGGCAAGGTCGCCGAGGTGCGCGACGGCTTCGTGCCCGCCGAGCCCGGCGCGCAGCTGGTCGACCTGCGCCAGAGCTTCGTGCTCCCCGGCTTGATCGACAGCCACGTGCACCTCCTCGGCGAGGGCAATCCCAACCAGCGGCTGGAGGCCGTGACCAAGACCACCAGCGACCAGGCCATGGACGGCGTGGTCCACGCCCGCCGCACCTTAGAGGCCGGCTTCACCACCGTGGCCGACTGCGGCGATAACGACGAGGCGATCTTCGCGCTGCGCGACGCGGTGAAGGCGGGCAAGGTGCCCGGCCCGCGCATCCTGGCCGCAGGTGAGCCGCTGAGCCCCCACGGCGGCCACGGCGACGTCACCCACTACCGCCCCGACGTGATCCACGATCTCGAGGACTCGACCCTCTGCACCGGGGCCGACGAGTGCGCGCGCAAGACGCGTCAGCAGATCAACCTGGGGGCTGACCTGATCAAGATCCTGGCCACGGGCGGCGTGCTCGACGGCGGCGCGACGGGCGTGGATCAGCAGTTCACCGACGCGGAACTCTCCGCCATCGTCACTAGCGCCCACGCCATGGGCCGCATGGTCAAGGCGCACGCCCACGGGGCCAAGGGCATCAACGCCGCGTTGCGCGCCGGCGTCGACTCCATCGAGCACGGCACCTTCCTCGACGCGGAGAGCATCCGCCTCTTCAAGGAGCACGGCGCCTGGCTCGTGCCGACGCTGGTCGCCGGCGACACCGTCGCGCGCGAGGCCGCCCGGCCCGACACCTACTTCCTGCCCGAGCAGAAGGCCAAGGCGATGCAGGTGGGACCGCTGATGCAGGCCATGGGCCGCCGCGCCCACGACGCCGGGATCAAGGTCGCCTTCGGCACCGACATGGGCGTCGGAAAGCACGGCGAGAACGCGCGCGAGTTCGCCCTGATGGTCTCCGCCGGCTTCACGCCGCTGGAGGCCATCCAGGCGGCGACCAACCGTGGGGCCGAGCACCTGCGCCAGGCCGACATCGGCGCGCTGACGCCCGGCAAGCAGGCCGACCTGATCGCGGTCGCGGGCGACCCGCTGGCCGACGTCACCGAGCTCCAGCACGTGCGCTTCGTCATGAAGGGAGGCGAGGTGTTCAAGCGCTGACCGAAGCTGGGCCGGACGCTGCATCCGATCCTGGCCCGGCGCGCTCTGCGTCCATGACCGTTCTCGACGCCCTGCTCGGCCGCCGGCTGGCCAACAACGAGCAGGCCGACCGCAAGATCGGCTGGTTCGAGGCCGTGCCCGCCATGGGGCTCGACGGGCTGGGCTCGTCGTCCTACGGGCCGGAGGCCGCGTTGGCGGTGATGGCCCCGGTCGGGGTCGCGAGCCTCGCCTATGTCGGCCCGATCACCGGCCTGATCGTGGCGCTGCTGGTGGTGCTCTACCTTTCCTACCGCCAGACTGTGGTCGCCTACCCGACCAACGGCGGCGCCTACACGGTCGCCAAGGAGAACCTCGGCCGCAACGCCAGCCTGCTGGCCGCGACGGCCATCATGATCGACTACGTGCTCAACGTGGCGGTGGGCATCTCGGCGGGCGTGGGCGCGCTCACCTCGTCGATCCCGTCGCTGCAGCCGCACACCCTGATCCTGTGCCTGGGCGTGCTGGCCCTGGTGACCGCCGCCAACCTGCGCGGCACGGGCGAGGCCGGATGGCTGTTCTCGCTGCCGACCTACGTGTTCCTCGCCAGCTTCCTCGCGCTGATCGCGGTGGGCGTGGTGCGGCTGGTGATGTCGGGCGGCCACCCGCACCCGGTGGTGGCCCCGCCGCCGCTCGCCCACGCCGGCCAGGCGGTCGGCCTGTGGCTGCTGGTGCGGGCCTTCGCGGCGGGGTGCACGGCGATGACGGGCGTGGAGGCCGTCTCCAACGGAGTGGACGCCTTCAAGCCGCCCGTCACCCGGCAGGCGCACATGACGCTGACGGTGATCTGCGTCGCGCTGGGCGTGCTGCTGGCCGGCGTGGCCGCGCTGGCGCACGGCTATGGCCTGGGCGCCATGGACCAGACCAAGCCGGGCTACCAGAGCGTCATGTCCCAGCTGACGGGCGCGGTGGCGGGCCGCGGCCCGCTGTACGGCGTGGCGATGGCGAGCCTGCTCGCGGTGCTGTGCCTGTCGGCCAACACGAGCTTCGTGGGCTTCCCGCGCGTGTGCCGGCTCGTGGCGCAGGACGGCTTCCTGCCGCGCCCTTTCGCCATCGCGGACCGCCGGCTGATCTTCTCGGTGGGGGTGGCGTTCCTGACGGTGACCGCCGGGGCGCTGCTGGTCGTCTTCAGGGGCGTCACGGACAAGCTGATCCCCCTGTTCGCCGTGGGCGCCTTCCTCACCTTCACCATGAGCCAGCTCGGCATGGTGGCGCACTGGCGCAAGCAGCCGGGCGGCAACCACGGCCGCCTCGCCCTCAACGCGGTGGGGGCCGCAACGACGGTCGTCGCGCTGGCGGTGATCGTCGCCGCCAAGTTCGTCGAGGGCGCGTGGATCGTGGTGCTGGCGCTGCCCGCCACGGTGGCGCTGCTGCTGGCGATCCGGCGCTACTACGACGCTCAGGACGCGCGGACGGCCCCGCAGGGCGCGTTCACGGCGGGCGAGACGGAGCCGCCCGTCATCCTCGTTGCGGTGGAGGGCCGCAGCCGCATGAGCGACCGCGCCCTGCAGTTCGCCATGACGCTGTCCCCCGACGTGATCGCCGTCCACCTCCTCCATCTCGAGGGGCCCGACCAGGAGGAGGACGTCCGCGCGCTGAAGGCCCGCTGGCGGCGCGAGGTGGACGAGCCGCTGGCCGGGACGGGCCGTCACGCGCCGCGGCTGGTGGCTCTGCCGGCCCCGCTGCGCAACATCCACGGGCCGCTGCTCGAGTTCATGGAGAAGCTCGACGTCGACACGCCGGGGCGCTCCGTTGCGGTGCTGATCCCCGAGCTGGTGCTGACCCGCTGGTGGGAGCGCGTGCTGCACGCCCGCCGCGCCGAGCAGCTGCGGGCCGCCCTGCTCAAGCACGGCGGCCCGCGGGTGAACGTGATGATCTCGCCCTGGCGGAGCTGACCGTCAGACCGCTCCGCCCGCCACCTGCGCCAGGCGCGTCGCCACGGCGGCCTCGTCCAAGAAGCGCACGCGCACACGCCAGACCTCGATCCGCCCGCGCCAGGCGACCGGCAGGCGCGCGGCGTCCTTCTCCGTGGTGATAAGGCCCGCGCCGAGCGCCTGCGCCCGCGCCGCCATCACGCGCAGGTCGGCCTCCGTATAGGCGTGGTGGTCGGGCCAGGGCGCGAAGTCGGCAAGGTCGCAGCCGGCGGCGCGCAGGGCCCGCTCCACCTTCCACGGCTTGCCGACGCCCGCGAAGCCGAACCAGCGCCCTGGTGGCGGCGGGGCGGCCGGCTCCAGCCGGGCGAGCCACACGGGCAGGCCGGCGAAGACGGCGAGGAGCTCGGGGTCGGGCGCGTCCAGGTCGGCGGGCAGGAGGAGCACGACCGCGTCCGCACGCGCCAGCCCCGCGGCGAGCGGCTCGCGCAGGGGACCGGCAGGAAAGACGGCCCCGTCGCCGAAGGGCCACTCGCCGCCGCGCGTCTCGCCGTCGACCACCACCAGCGACAGCGCCTTAAGCACGGACGGGTTCTGGTGGCCGTCGTCCATCACGACCACCTGCGCGCGCGCCGCCACGGCCGCCCTTGCGCCCGCCGCCCGGTCGCGGGCGATCCAGAACGGGCCGTCGCCGGCGAGCATGACCGGCTCGTCCCCCACCTCCGCCGCCGGGTCGCCAGGCGAGACGCGGCGCGGACCGGGGTTGGACCCGCCGTGGCCGCGCGACAGGCCGTGCGCCTCGACGCCCTGCGCCCGCAGCAGGCGCAGCACTTCGCGCACCACGGGCGTCTTGCCCGCGCCTCCCACGGTGAGGTTGCCGACGCAGATCACCGGCGCGCTGGGGTCGAAGGGGGTGGTCCGCGCGATCCGGCGCGCCGTAGCCCACGCCCAGATCCACGACACCGGCCGCAGCAGCGCGCGCAGCACGGGCGCGGGCGCGCCGGAGCGCACGTACCACCAGCGCGGGGTGGCGAGCTTCACGCGCCGCCGGGCGGCGCGGAGCCGGGCTCCGGCCGTGGCGGCAGGAGGTCGACCAGCCGCGCCGCCGTGCGCGCGACCTCCACATCCTGCCGACCGAGCAGGGCGCGCGCGGCGGCGGCGCGGGCGCGCGCGGCGGCCGGCTCGTCCAGGTCGGCGGCCCAGGCCGCGGCGAGGCCGGGCGCGTCGGCGACGACGGCCACCGCATCGCCGAGGGCGCTGTAGGCGTCGTGCGCGTTCTCGCGGTGCGGTCCGGTGATCACGGGAACGCCCAGCCGCGCCGGCTCGACCGGATTGTGGCCGCCGATCCCGGCGGGCAGGCTCCCGCCCAGGAAGACGGAGGTGGCCAGGCGGAACCAGAGGCCGAGCTCGCCCACCACGTCCGCCACGTGCACCGCCGCGCCGCCGAACGGCTCGCCCGCGCCTTGCCGACTGACGGGGAAACCGCGCCCCGCCGTCAGGGCGGCGACCTCCGCTCCGCGGTGCGGATGCCGCGGAGCGACCACCAGCCAGGGCGCGTCAGGCCGGTCCGCGAGAGCGAGGAAGGCGTCCAGCGCCGCCGCCTCCTCGCCCGGGTGCGTGGAGGCGGCCAGCAGCACCGGCCGTCCCGCCGCGGCCAGGCGCAGGGCCGCAAGCGCCCGCGGCTTGGCCGGCAGGTCTCCGCCGGCCAGCTTGAGATTCAGTCGGCCGTCGTCTCGCGCACCCAGGCGGCTCAACGCCGCGGCGGTGGCGTCGTCTTGCGCGAGCACCAGGTCGTAGCCGCCGAACACGGCGCGCGCGGAGCGCCGGGCCTTGCTCCAGCCGCCGAGGCTCGCCTGCGACAGGCGCGCCGAGACCAGCGCCGTACGCCCGCCGCCTCGCCGGACGGCGCGCAGCAGGTTCGGCCACACCTCGCTCTCGGCGAACACGGCGAGGTCGGGCCGCCACCGGGCGACGAAACGGCCGGCGGCGGCCGGCGCGTCCAAGGGGGCGAAACGGTGCAGCACGCCCTCCGGCAGCCGGCGGAGCATCAGGGTCGCTGCCGTGACCGTGCCCGAGGTGACCAGCAGCGTGACGTCGGGGGCCGCGGCCCGGAGCGACTCCACGAGCGGCAGCAGCGACAGCCCCTCGCCCACGCTGGCGCCGTGGAGCCAGACGAGCCGGCCGGGCGGACGCTCGCCGCTGTCGCGACCCAGGCGCTCCGGCAGGCGCGCCGCGTCCTCGCGCCCGGCCCGCACGCGCCGTCGCAGGAGTGCGGGCAGGAACGGCTCGGCCGCGGCGGTCAGCGCCCGGTAGAGGGCCAGCGTCGGCGTCACACCCCAGCCTCCGCCCGGGCGGTGACGGCCTGCAGACGCGCGCGCCAGTCCTCCCGCAAGGGCTCGGGATCGGCGTCGCGACCGATCGTGAACGGGCCGTCCCACGCGATCAGCCCGCGGGCGAACGGCAGGGGCACGACGTGGCGGTCCCAGCTCTTCAGGCGCAGGCAGGGTCGGCAGGCGAGGCCCACCAGCAGCACGGGCGCGCCCGAGGCGCGGGCCAGGAGCGGCGGACCGTCCGTCATGACGCCCGGCGGCCCGCGGGGGCCGTCGGGGGTGATGGCGACGCCGCCGCCGCCCCGGATCCAGCGCAGCGTCTCGCGAAAGGCGGCCGCCCCGCCTTTCGACTTCGCCGGGTCGGAGGTCTTGGCCGCCGATCCGCGGATGGCGGGGAAGCCCAGGCGCTCCACGGCCGCGGCGACGAAGCCGCCGTCCGCCGAGAGCGAGATCAGGGCCCGCGGCTCCTGCGCCCGGGCGAGGGGCCAGCAGGCGGGCGAGAGCGCGATGCGGCCGTGCTGGAAGCAGACGATCACGCCGCCGCCCGCGTCCCACACCCCTTCGGCCCGCTCTCTCCCCTCCCAGCGCCAGCGGATGGTGCCGAGCGCGAACCGCAGGTAGCCGGCGAGAAGGCGCGAGAGCACCGCCTGCACCACCGGATGCCGTAGCGGCCTCACGACGTCGGCGGGGAAGCCGTCACGCCGCCACGTCCAGGTTCTGCGCGCGGGCGAGGCGGGCGTAGAGGCCGCCCCGGGCCACCAGGGAGGCGTGCGTGCCCTCCTCCACCACGCGGCCGGCGTCGATCACGTAGATGCGGTCGGCCCCGCGCACGGTGGACAGGCGGTGGGCGATCATCAGCGTGGTGCGCCCGGCGGTGAGACGTTCCAGCGCGATCTGCACCAGCGCCTCACTCTCCGTGTCCAACGCGCTGGTGGCTTCGTCGAGCAGCAGGATGGGCGCGTCCTTCAGGAACGCGCGGGCGATGGAGATGCGCTGGCGCTGGCCGCCGGAGAGGCGCGCGCCGGCCTCGCCCACCGGCGTGTCGTAGCCCTGCGGCAGAGCGGCGACGAAGTCGTGGGCGGCCGCCTGGCGCGCGGCGTCCTCCACCTCGGCGTCGGTGGCGTCGGGCCGGGCGCCGGCGATGTTGGCGCGCACCGTGTCGTCGAACAGGAACGGCTCCTGCGTGACCAGGGCCACGCGGCGGCGCAGCGATTGCAGGGTGACGGCGCGCACATCCTGGCCGTCGACGGTCACGGCCCCCGCCGTCACGTCGTAGAAGCGCGGGATCAGGTTCAGCAGCGTCGACTTGCCCCCGCCGGAGGGGCCGACCAGGGCGACCGTCTCGCCGGGCCGCACCTCCAGCGTCACGTCCTGCAGGGCCGCGGTGCCGGGGGCGTAGCCGAAGCCCACGCGCTCGAAGCGCACGCGCGAAGGACCGGGAGCGAGGGGCGCGGCGTCCGGCCGATCGGCCACCTCGGGCGCGACGTCCAGGGCGGCGAACAGGCGGCGCGCGGCCTGCACGCCCTCCGCGAACACGGCCTGCAGGTTGGACACCTGCCGCAGGCTCTGCGCCGCCATGGTGAGGAGCACCAGGAAGGCGGTGAGCTGGCCCAGCGTCAGCTTGCCCTCCGTCGCGCGCCAGCCGGCGTAGAAGATCACCGCGGCGGTCACGAGCACGCTGATGGTCTCGGTCACGGCCGGCGCGGCGGCGCGGGCGATGGCGCCCTTGATGATGTGGCGCTCGCGGCGGGCGACCACGGCGGCCACGCGGGCGGTCTCCACGGCTTCGCGGTCGTCGATCTTGACCAGCTTGATGCCGTCCAGGCTCTCCATCACGGCGGTGGACAGGGCGGAGGTCTCGTTCATGGCGCCCGCCGCCGCCTTGCGCGTGCGCTTGGAGAAGCGGCGCATCACCCCGGAAGCCAGCGGCCCCGCCACCAGCACCAGCACGGTCAGGTACGGGTCTTGGAACGCCATGGCGGCCACGGCGAACACGACCGTCAGCCCCTCGCGCGTGTAGTTGACCACGCCCTGCGTCGCCGCCTCGCGGATCAGCCCCGCGTCGTAGAGCACCGAGGAGACGTAGGCGCCCGAGTGGCGCGCGCGCAGCTGGGCGAGGTCGGCGTGCACGAGGTTCTTGAACAGGCGCACCTGCATCTCGCCGACCATGCCGTGGCCGATGCGGTTCACGAGCGCCGACTGCCCGATCTGCGCCGCCCCGCGGATCAGGCCGAGCACGACGATCAGCCCTGTGATCACCAGGAGCGAGTCGAGCCGCTTCTGGATGAAGACGCGCTTCACCACCGGATTCAGCATCCAGCCCAGCGTGGCCGTCAGCACCGCCACCACCGCCGCGCACAGGAGCGCGCCGACCAGCCCCCGCAGCCGCGGCCGCAGATGCTCGCGGTAGAGCCTGAGCGCCACCTTGCGGGCGGAGGGCTCGGCCGCGTCGAGGTCGACGGTGGTCACGGCGCAGGTGGTGCGGCGCATGCGCCAGGGCGTCAAGCCGCGCGTACGGGCGCCTCCCCCATCGCGCCCGCGCGCGCTATGGGCGGAGCGCTGTGCCCCGCTTCGACCTCGACCGCCTGCCGGGCCGCCTCAAGGCCTACGGCGACTACCTTTGGAAGGACCACGCCTACCTGCGCCTGGGCTTTCAGAACGCGCACTGGATCGACCGCAACCTGGTGCGCACCAACCAGCCCTGGCCGTTCCAGCTGCGCTGGTGGCGCGACAACGGGATCCGCAGCGTCATCAACCTGCGCGGCGGCGGCTTCGAGACCAGCTTCTACGTGCTGGAGCGTGACGCCTGCGCGCGCCTGGGCCTGACGCTGATCGACTTCCCCGTGAGCTCGCGCGAGGCCCCGTCCGCGGCCCAGGTCTCCGCCGCCCGCGCCCTTTTCGAGCGCACGCCCTACCCCGCCGTGATGCACTGCAAATCGGGGGCGGACCGGGCGGGGATCATGAGCGTGCTCTACGCCCACCTGCACCTCGGCCTGCCGCTGCGCGAGGCGCTGCGCGAGCTCAGCTTCCGCCACCTGCACGTGCGCGCGGGCAAGACGGGCGTGATCGACTTCGCCCTGGAGCGCTACCTGCGGGAGGTGGAGCCCACCGGCGTCAGCTTCTACGACTGGACGCAGGGTCCGGCCTACGATCCCGCGGCGCTCAAGCGCGAATTCCAAGCGGGAATGTGGGGAAGCCTGCTGACGGAGCGCATCCTTCGTCGCGAATGACGTGCGGCTCCGAGGCCACGCGCAGCACTTCGCCGAGGGAACTCCGCAACCCGTCGAACACGGCGCGCAAGCGCTTGCTGCGGTGCAGGTCGTCGTGCGCCACCAGCCAAACGGGCATGACGAACACCACCACCTCGGGCAGCACGCGCATCAGCGTGGGCCGCTTCTGCGCCAGCGCGAGCGGCATGGCCCCGACGCCCAGCCCCGCCAGGATCGCGCCCATGCGGGCGCCCGCATTGTCCGTGCGCAGACGCATGCGACCGTGCTCGATCTTCAGCCCGTGGGCGGCCGCGCCCTCCATCACCTCCGAGCCGGTGCGCGTGGTGATCCAGGGCCAGTCGCCCAGGTCGTGCAGGCTGCGCGGCTCGCCGCGGTCGGCCACCAGCTCGCGCGAGGCGAACAGGCCCACAGGCAGCTCGCCGACCTTGACGCCGATCAGCTCGGGCTCGGTGGGGCGGCCGAAGCGCACGGCGATGTCGGCGTCGCGCCGCTGCAGGCTCTCGATGCGGTCGGAGGCGATCACCTCGATCTCCAGCCCCGGATGCTCGGCCAGCACGGGGGCGAGCAGTCCCGGCAGCGCCTCCGCGGCGAACACCTCCGCCGTCGTGATCCTCACCACGCCCGGTGCGTCGCCGGCAGGCTGCGCGAAAGCGCGGGTGAGGGCCGTGACCTCCTGCTCCAGCACGGCGGCCGCCTCGTAGAGGCCGTGCGCCCGGTCGGTGGGGGTGAGCTCGCGGCCCGTGCGCAGGAACAGGGGCTCGCCGCACAGCTCCTCCAGCCGGCGGATCTGGCGACCGATGGTGGGCTGCGTCTGGCCGAGATTGCGGGCGGCCGCGGACAGGGTGCCCGTGCGCACCACCTCGATGAACGACCGGATCAGCGTCCAGTCCGCGGCTTCGGTCAGGGTGTCGGGCATGCAGAAATGCATAGCACGCGTGCAGACTTCGGCAATGGCCAAGCCATGGGCGCGGGCGTAACTGATCGTGCGTCACCTAGACGTGACGGACATCCTCCCTGGAGTCATCCCCATGATCGCAGCCACTTCCCTGGCCATGATCGCCGCCGTCGCCCTCGCCGCGACCGCTCCCGCCCCCAAGGCCGCCCCGCTCGACCCGCTGCCCCACGGCGTCACCATGGCCCGCCTCGTCACGCCGCTGGCCCAGCCCGTCGACCCGGTGCTGGACGGGCGCATCTGGCACTGCGAGGGCGCCACCTGCCGCGTGAACGCCGCCACCAGCGCCCGCGCGCAGTCGATCGCCAGCGAGTGCGAGGACGCTTCGCACGCCCTGGGCGCGTTCGAGTTCTACCAGACCGGCGCGCGCTCGGTGGAGGGCGACGACCTCGCCCGCTGCAACGCCCACGCGCACAAGCGCTGAAACCCGCTCCCTCCCCGGGACGAGGCGGGGCCTGACGCGTGCGTGTGTGCGTCAGGCCCCCTCTTTCGACGGGTCGAGCAGGCGATGGGCGTGGACGATGAAATAGCGCATGTGCGCGTTGTCGACCGTCGCCTGCGCCCGGCCCTTCCAGGCGGCGCGCGCGCTGGCGTAGTCGGGGTACGCCCCGACGAAGTCGAGCTTCGACAGGTCGCGGAACTCGGTTCCGTCGACGTGGCTCAGCTCGCCGCCGAACACGAGGTGCAGAAGCTGATCCGCCATGGGTGTCCGCGGCTCCGGTGCGGGTGACGGGCGCGCTCTAGCGGCGGTGCGGGCCAGGATCAACGGCAGCAGCGCGGGCGCGCAGGCGACCAGCCCCGGCGCCAGCGCGTCCGGCGTGTTGAAGCGCAGGGGCGATCCTTGCGCGTCGGTGACGGCCGCCCCGGCTTCGGCTGCGATCAGCGCGCCGGCCGCGATGTCCCACTCGCGCTTGGGCGAGGGCGAGATGGCCGCGTCGAAGCGGCCGTCGGCCACCAGCGCCAGCCGATACGCCAGGGCGTTGCGGCGTTCGACGGTCCACGGCGGCCAGACGGGCGGGCGCAGCAGGTCGGGGTCTCCCACCACACGGGCGTCGCCGAAGCTCGACGGCGAGGCGCAGCGCAGGAGGCCGCCGTTCAGCGTGGCCCCGCCGCCGCGCTCGGCCAGGAACAGCTCGTCCAGCTCCGGCGCGAATACCGCGGCGGCGACGGGCGCGCCGTCCTCCACCACCGCCAGGGAAGTGCAGAACCAGGGCTTGCCGCGGATGTAGGCGGTGGTGCCGTCTATGGGATCGACCACGAACACGCGCCGGCGCTCCAGGCGCGCCGCGTCATCCGCCGTCTCCTCAGACAGCCAGCCGTAGTCCGGCCGCGCCGCCAGCAGCCGCTCGCGCAGGCGCGCGTCCACCGCCAGGTCGGCGTCGGTGACGGGCGAGCCGTCCGCCTTCCCGCGCACCGCGCAGCGGCCGCGCATGGCGAGCATGGTCTCGCCCGCCTCGCGCGCGGCGTCGGCCAGCAGGTCGCGGTCGCTCACGCCCCGGCGATGGCCAGCGCGTCCACGAACAGGGACGGGGCGTTGGAGGCGCCGCGCAGCTCCAGGTCGCTGGCCGGGACGAGGCGCGCGTAGATCTCCGGCAGGGCGCCTGCGACCGTGATCTCGGTGACCGGGTAGGCGGGCTCGCCGCCCTCCCACCACACGCCGGAGACGCCGGCGGACCAGTCGCCCGTGTTGGCGTTCAGCGACGGGCCGAACATGGAGGTGACCTGCAGGCCCCGCCCCCCCGCGGCGCGCATGAGCGCCTCCGGCGTCTCGCTCCCGGGCTCGACGGTGAGGTTGTGCGTGGAGACGCCGGGCGGCCCCGCCCCGCCGCGGCTGGCGTGGCCGGTGGTCGCCATCCCGAGCTGCCGGGCGGCGGCGCTGTTCAGCAGCCACGTCGTGACCACTCCGTCCTCCACCAGCGCCCGGCGTTCGACGGCCACACCCTCGTCGTCGAAGGCGGCGGAGCCCAGGCCGCGCGGGCGCAGGGGGTCGTCGGTGATCCGCACGCCGGGCGCGAACACCCGCTCGCCCAGCCGCTCCTTCAGGAAGGAGACGCCGCGCGCCACCGCCGGCCCGCTCACCGCGCCGAGGTACGGCCCGATCAGCGACAGGCTGTTGCGGTTGTCGAACAGCACGGGCGCGGTGGTGGAGCCGATCTTGCGCGCGTTCAGCCGCGCCACGGCGCGCGCGCCGGCCCGGGCGCCGATCTCCTCTGACGACGGCAGGTCGGAGCGCCACCGCACCGCCCGACCTTCGCCCCCCCGCTCCATGCCCGCGCCCTCGCCGGCGATGGCCGAGGCGCCCACGGACGACACGCTGCCGCGGAACAGGCCGGAGAAGCCGTCGCTGGTCACCAGCCGGTGCGTGGTCGTGCTCCACGAGGCGGAGCCGCCGTCGGTGTTGGTGACGCCCGGATGCGCGCGGGCGACGGCGTCGGCGACGCGTGCGGCCTCCTCCAGCGCCTCGGGCGAGGGCTCGGAGGGATCGTAGAGGTCGAGGTCGGGTACGGGCCCCCGGGCCAGCCGCTCGCGCGGGGCGAGGCCGGCGTAGGCGTCCTCCGGCGCGAGGCGGGCCATAGCGACGGCGCGCTCGACGAGCCGCTCGACGGCGCGCGACGAGAGGTCGGAGCCGGAGACGCTCGCCTGCCGCCGCCCCACGAAGACGCGCAGGCCGAGGTCGCGGCTCTCCTCGCGCTCCACCTCCTCCAGCTCGCCCTCGCGGCTGGCGACGGAGAGGGCGCGGCGCTCGGCCCCCACCGCCTCCGCCGCGTCGGCCCCCGCCCGCAGCGCCCGGGCCACGACGTCGTGCAGCAACTGTTCGTCCATGCGCCCGCATATGGCGGCGGCGGGGCCGGGAGGCCAGCGTGCGGGCTCTCGCGCCTACAGACTCCGTCGCCCTCGGGCTTGACCCGAAGGCCGGGCGTCGCTCGTTTGGGCCTCGCAGCGCTCCGGCGGGTCGGCCCCTATGCTCGGCCCTCGGGTCGAGCCCGAGGGCGACGAAGAGGTGAGGAGATGAGCGAGGCGCCGGCAGGGGCGATGCGCGCCACCACCGACCCTGTCCTCGTCCTCGGCGCGACCAGCCTGATCGGCCGGTTCGCGCCCGCACACCTGCGTGAGGCGACCGGCGCCGGCCGGGGCGACGCCGCGCCCGCCGGTTACGCACGGTGGGTTCGGCTGGACCTCGCCGCACCGCAGCCGCCGCATCCGCCCGTCGCGACGGTGGCAAGCCTCGCGCCCGTGTGGCTGCTGCCCCCCGCCCTGCCCGCGCTGATCGCAGGCGGCCTGCGCCGGCTGGTGGCGGTCTCCTCCACCAGCCGCTGGACCAAGGCGGCCTCGTCCGTCGCCGCCGAGCGCGAGACGGCGCGGCGGCTCGCCGAGGCGGAGGACCGTGTCGCCGCCCTCTGCGACGCGGCGGGCGTGGCCTGGACGATGCTGCGCCCGACGCTGGTCTACGCGGAGGGGCGCGACCGCAACGTCTCGCGCCTCGCCGACTTGGCGCGACGCTGGGGCGTCCTGCCGCTCGCCGGCGCAGGGCTCGGTCGCCGCCAGCCGGTGCACGCCGACGACCTCGCGGCCGCCCTGCCGTCCGTGCTCGCCGCGCCGGCGACGGCGGGCCGCGCCTACGACCTGCCGGGCGGCGAGACCCTCACCTACGCCGACATGTGCCGCCGCGTATTCGAAGGGCTCGGACGTACGCCCCGCCTGCTGCACGTGCCGCCGCCGCTCTGGCGCGCCGGCCTGGCCCTCGCCTCGCCGCTGCTGCCCGGCGCGACCGCCGCCATGGGCGAGCGCATGGCGGAGGACCTAGTGTTCGACCCCGCTCCCGCTGCGCGCGACTTCGGCTGGCACCCCCGCGCCTTCCACCCGGACTTCCGGACGGTTCAGTCGCCGTAGGTCGCCACCGCCAGCTCGGTCCCGGCCGGGTCGCGGAAGTGGAAGCGTCGGCCGCCGGGGAAGGCGAAGATCGATTTGACGATCTCGGCCCCCGCCACCGTCACCTTGATCAGCATGGCGTCCAGGTCCTCGGCGTAGAGCACCATCAGCGGCGCAGTCGGGCGCTCCGCCGCGTCGGCCTGGAAGCCGCCCTCCAGCCCCTCGTCGAAGGCGGCGTAGGTCGGACCCCAGTCGGTGAAGCGCCATCCGAAAGCCTCGGCGTAAAACCGTTTGGAGGCCGCCATCTCCAGCGCCGGCAACTCCACGTAGCCGATCTTGCCCTGCGCCTGCATCCCTGAGCCCCAGCCGTGTTCCGCTTATGTTCCACGTGGAACGGGGCGGGTCAAGGCAGGGCCCATACGCCGGTGCGCTTGACCTCCTGGTCCTCCAGCTCGCGCGTGGTGGGCACGCGGTACTCGGCCAGGGGCTGCAGGCCGGAGGCGTCGAAGTAGGTCCGGCCGGGGTCGCCGACCAGCACGCGCGCGCCGTTCGTCCGCGCCCGCTGGAGCCATGCGCGGACGCGGCCGGCGAGCGGCTGCTCGTAGGCGATGTCGCCGGCGCAGATGACGTCGACCTCCGGCGGATCTGCGTCGAGCAGGTCGGCGGCGGTGAAGGCCACGGCCACGCCGTTCGCCTCCGCGTTCAGCGCCACGGCGGCCTCGCAGAAGCCGTCCACGTCGGCGCCCAGCGCGCTCGCCGCGCCCGCGCGCATGGCCGCGATCGCCACCAGGCCGGAGCCGGTGGCGAAGTCGAGCACGCGCCGGCCCGCCACCTCCTCCGGGTTGTCGAGCAGCCACCGGGCGAGCGCTTGGCCGCCCGCCCAGGCGAAGGCCCAGAACGGTGGCGGCAGGCCGATGGCGCCCAGCTCCTCCTCCGTCGTGCGCCAGATGGGCGTGACCTCGTCGGCGAGGTGCAGCACCAGCTCCGGCGCGTGCGGTGGCCCCTGCAGGCGCGTGTGGGCGAGGATGAAGGCGCGCCGCTCGTCCGGACTCACGCGGAACGGCTCAGCGGAACACGCCGCCCGCCAAGCCTGCGGCCAGGATCAGGCCGGCGGCCGCGTTGGACTTGAACAGCCGCAGCGCGGTCGCCGGGTCCGCCGGGCGCAGGCGCCGCACCTGCCAGCCGAGATGCAGGGCGAACGCGGCGACCCCGACGTAGGCCAGCGGCCCCAGCCCCGCCGCCGCGACGGCGATCAGCGCCAGCAGCACGGCCGCGGCGTAGAACACGCCCACGCCCGTCCGCACCGCCCCGCCCAGCCGCCGCGCGGAGGACTTCACGCCGGCCAGGGCGTCGTCCTCCAGGTCCTGCAGGGCGTAGACGGTGTCGTAGCCGAGCGTCCAGGCGATCCCCGCCGCGTAGAGCAGCCCCGCCGCGGGCTCCAGCGTGTCGGTCACCGCGCCGTAGCCCAGCAGCACGCCCCAGTTGAAGGTCAGCCCCAGCCACGCCTGCGGCCACCAGGTGATCCGTTTCATGAACGGGTAGGCCGCCACCAGCAGGAGGCTCGCCACCCCGAGCTCGATCGCCATCGCGCGCAGGGAGAGCAGGATCAGCAGCGCCGCGAGGCTGAGCCCCACCAGGTAGACGGCCGCCCCCCGCCGGCTGATCGCGCCCGAGGCCACCGGGCGGGCGGCCGTGCGCGCGACGCGGCGGTCGATGTCGCGGTCGACGATGTCGTTGAAGGCGCAGCCCGCCGCGCGCATCAGCGCCGCCCCTGCGGCGATGCGAAGCAGCAGCGTCCAGTCGGCCATCTCATGCTGCTCGGACGCGGCGAGGGCGACGCCCCACCACCCTGGCAGCATCAGCAGCCAAATCCCCGCCGGGCGGTCGAAGCGGCCGAGCTTCAGCCAAGGCCGCCACGCGGCGGGCGCGAACCGGTCCACCCAGTTGGCGGGCGCGGCGTCGGGGAGCACGGCGTCGGTCATGCGGCCATCGCCGTAGCACGATCGGGGGTGCGCCGGACCGCCCTCTGCGCGAATCGAAGAGTGCGGTGCAAGTGTGACCGGTCAACTAACACCGCGACGAATAAACCGCTTGGCAGACACCGCATCCAGTGTCTCTAGTGGCTGTCGAACACTAGATATGGGGTCTTCCGTGGCGCCGAGCGAAGCGACAGTCCGGGCCGAGAGCCCCGAGCGGGCGGCCCCGCAGCGCCACGCCTCGTGGCCCACCAAGGGGCCGCAGCTGCGCCTGGTGAAGAAGGTCGAGGTCGACCGCGCCCGCGACGCGCTCCTCACCGAGTTCGGCCGCAAGACCCTGGAGGATCGCTACCTGCTGGCCGGCGAAGGCCCGCAGGACATGTTCGCCCGCGTCGCCACCGCCTTCGCCGACGACGCCGACCACGCCCAGCGCGTCTACGACTACATGAGCCGCCTGTGGTTCATGCCGGCCACCCCCGTGCTCTCCAACGGCGGGGCCGACCGCGGCCTGCCGATCAGCTGCTTCCTGAACGCCGTGGACGACAGCCTGGAGCACATCGTCGGCGCCTGGAACGAGAACGTGTGGCTGGCCGCCAACGGCGGCGGCATCGGCACCTACTGGGGCGGCGTGCGCTCCATCGGCGAGAAGGTGAAGGGCGCGGGCCAGACCTCGGGCATCATCCCCTTCATCCGCGTGATGGACTCGCTGACGCTGGCCATCAGCCAGGGCTCGCTGCGCCGCGGCTCGGCCGCCGTCTACCTCGACGTGCACCATCCGGAGATCGAGGAGTTCCTGGAGATCCGCAAGCCCAGCGGGGACTTCAACCGCAAGTCGCTGAACCTCCACCACGGCATCTCGATCTCGGACGAGTTCATGGAGGCCGTGCGCGACGGGGCCGACTTCGCGCTGAAGAGCCCCAAGGACGGCTCGCCCGTGCGCACCGTCAGCGCGCGCGAGCTTTGGCAGAAGATCCTGGAGATCCGCCTGCAGACGGGCGAGCCCTACCTGATCTTCTCCGACGCCGTGAACCGCGCCATGCCGGCCCACCAGCGCGAGCTGGGGCTTAGCGTGCGACAGTCCAACCTCTGCAGCGAGATCATGCTGCACACGGGCAAGGACCACCTGGGCGTCGATCGCACCGCCGTCTGCTGCCTGAGCTCGGTCAACGCCGAGACCTTCATGGAGTGGCGCGACCACCCGCAGTTCGTCGAGGACGTCATGCGCTTCCTCGACAACGTGCTGGAGGACTTCATCACGCGCGCGCCCACCGCCATGGCCTCGGCCATCTACGCCGCCCAGCGCGAGCGCTCCGTCGGCCTCGGCGTGATGGGCTTCCACAGCTTCCTGCAGAGCCAGGGCGTGCCGTTCGAGTCAGCCATGGCCAAGAGCTGGAACATGCGCATTTTCAAGTCGCTGCGCCGCGCGGCCGACGCCGCCAGCGTCAAGCTCGCCGAGGAGCGCGGCCCGTGCCCCGACGCCGCCGAGCGCGGGGTTATGGAGCGCTTCAGCCACAAGCTGGCCATCGCCCCCACCGCCAGCATCAGCATCATCTGCGGCGGCACGAGCGCGGGCATCGAGCCGATCCCGGCCAACATCTACACGCACAAGACGCTCAGCGGCTCCTTCGCCGTGAAGAACCCCTATCTGGAGAAGTGCCTGGAGACGCACGGCCGCAACGACGACGCGACCTGGAGCACCATCCTGGAGAACCAGGGCTCGGTGATGCACCTGGACTTCCTGAGCGCGGACGAGAAGGACGTCTACAAGACCGCCTTCGAGCTCGACCAGCGCTGGGTGGTGGAGCTGGCCGCCGACCGCACGCCCGACATCTGCCAGTCGCAGTCGGTGAACCTCTTCATCCCCGGCGACGTCGACAAGTGGGACCTGCACATGCTGCACTGGACGGCGTGGGAGCGCGGCTGCAAGTCGCTCTACTACCTGCGCTCCAAGTCGGTGCAGCGCGCCAGTTTCGCCGGCGCCGACCCGGCGGCCGAACTCGCGGTGAGCGTGGAGGCGGCGGCGCGCACGGATTACGAGGAGTGCCTCGCCTGCCAGTGAGGCGCCGCGCTCAAGGTGCGGGGGCTGTCGCCGGGAGATCTTGCGGCTAAGCTCGTCCCATGGCCGCCCCGCTCCTCGCCCTCGCGCTGCTCCTTGCGGGCCCGCCGCACGCCTCGGAGAACTGGGCCGACGAGCACAACCCCCTCACCTCCGGCCCGCAGTACGTCCGCTCCAAGGGCGTGTGCCGCAAGCTGGGCGAGCCCCGGCCGCCCGCCTCTGACCAGCCGAGCCCGGCGCAGGTGCGCGGGCTCAAGGGCTGCGACTCCGAGAAGCTGTACTACGGGGAAGGCGTGAAGCCCGACTACGTCCGCGCCCGCCAGTGCGCCTTCGTCGAGGCCGACACGACCGACGACACCGAGGTGTTCGGCGGCTCCACCATCCTGATGCAGGTCTACGCCAACGGCCTGGGCGTGCGCCGCGACCTCGACCTCGCCACCGCGTACGCCTGCGGGATCGAGGGAGCGCCGGCCGAGCTGGACGGGCGCGTGACGCACCTGCAGGCGCTCAAGGCGCAGCCGTCCGCCAAGCGCTTCGACTACTGCGACGACATCACCAGCGGGCTGGCGCAGGGCTTCTGCCAGAGCCGCGCCTCGACCAAGTCGGCGGTCGGCCGCGACGCGCGGCTGAAGGCGTTGACGGCGCGCCTGCCCCCGCCCGCTGCGGCCGCCTACGGGCCGATGAAGAAGGCGTTCGACGCCTTCCTGGACGCCCACGGCGAGGGCGAGGTGGACCTGTCCGGCACAGCCCGCGCCGCCATCGAGACGCAGGAGGAGGACGCGGTGAAGGACCAGTCCGCCCGCGACCTCGCCCGGCTGCTCGGTGGCGGCTGGCCGCGGGCGACCGACGCTCCGGCCGCCGACGCCGCCCTGAACGCCAGCTATCGCAAGGCGCTCGCGGCCAACCAGAAGCCCGACATCGGCGGCGAGGTCAGCGCCGAGGGTGTGCGCAAGGCGCAGCGGGCCTGGCTCGCGTATCGCGACGCCTACGTCCGCTTCGCGGCCGCGGCCGCGCCGACCGTCCCGCGCGAGGCCGTGCTGGCGCGCCTGACCAGGCTGCGCACCGCCCAGCTCGACGCCCTGGTGAACTGACCGGCGCACGTCGCGAGGTGCGGAACGGGGCGCGAAAGCCTATCCTTTCCGCATGAGTCTCGCCGAGCCCGCCGCCGTGGAGACCGACGCCGCCCCACCCGGGCCGGCCACCAACGCGGCCGCCTACTCCGTCTCCGAGCTCGCCTTCGCGCTCAAGCGCACGCTGGAGGACGCCTACGGCCACGTGCGGCTGCGCGGCGAGATCAGCAAGGTCACGCGCCACGCCTCCGGCCACGTCTACCTGTCCATCAAGGACGACAAGGCCTGCATCGACGGGGTGATCTGGAAGAGCGTGCGCGGCATCGCCGTGCGCCCGGAGACGGGCATGGAGGTGATCGTCACCGGACGCATCACCACCTACCCCGGCCGCTCGCAGTACCAGATCCTGATCGAGACGCTGGAGCCCGCCGGCGTCGGCGCGCTCCTGGCGCAGCTCGAGCGGTTGAAGACCAAGCTCAACGGCGAGGGCCTGTTCGCCCCCGACCGCAAGCAGCCCATCCCGCCCTCGCCCGCGGTGATCGGCGTGATCACGAGCCCCACGGGCGCGGTGATCCGCGACATCCTCCATCGCCTGCGCGAGCGGTGGCCCTGCCGCGTGCTGCTGTGGCCCGTGGTGGTGCAGGGCGAGGGCGCCGCCGCCCAGGTGTGCGCCGCGCTGCGCGGCTTCGACGCCCTGCCCGCGTCCGGCGGCGCCCTCCCCCGGCCGGACGTGGTGATCGTGGCGCGCGGCGGCGGCTCGGTGGAGGACCTGTGGCCCTTCAACGACGAGGCGCTGGCGCGCACGGTCGCCGCCTGCCGCCTGCCCGTGATCTCGGCCGTGGGGCACGAGACCGACACCACGCTGATCGACTTCGTCGCCGACCGCCGCGCCCCCACCCCCACCGCCGCCGCCGAGATGGCCACGCCCGTACTGGCCGAGTTGGCCGCCCGCGTGGGGGACAGCGGCCGCCGGATGGCGCGCTGCAGCCAGGTCCACCTGGAGCGCGCCCGCACGCGCCTCACCTCCGCCGCCCGCGGCCTGCCCCGCCCCGACGTGCTCCTGGGCTTGGCCGAGCAGCGCTTCGACGCCGCCTCCGGCCGCCTCCTGCCCGCGCTCACCCGCAACACGGAGGCGCACGGCCGCGACCTGCTGAGGGCGGCCGCGCGCCTGTCGCCCGCGCTGCTGGAACGCCCCCTGCGGCTCAAGGCCGAGCGCCTGGACGAGACCGACGCCCGCCTGCATCCCGCCGCGGAGCGACGCCTCGCCCGCGCCGCCGACCGGCTGGACGCCCTCGGCAAGCTCCACCGCGCCGTCGACCCCGAGCGCCCGCTAGACCGCGGCTTCGCCCTGGTGCGCCGCCCGGCCGGCGGCCCGCTGGTGCGCACCGCCGCCGAGCTCGCCGCGGGTGAAGCGGTGGAGCTGAAGTTCCGCGACGGCGTGCGTACGGCGACCGCGGACGGCGGCGACGCGGCGTCGGTCGCCGCCCCCTCCGTCCGCGTGCGCCGACCCGCCCCGTCGCGCCCGGCGGCTCCCCATCCCGTGACGCAGGGCAGCCTGTTCTGAAGGTCATGACGAGCTGAACTCGCAGCGCTCAGGCAGCCCTGGGCGCCGCCGATGCACAGTGGCGAGCGCGCGACGGCTCCAGTCTAGCTCCGCGGCTCGAGGAGCCGCTCGACCACGCCGGGCAGTCGTTCGCGCCACGGCGCCGGACGCCAGCCGACGGTGCGAGCGAGCTTGGTGCAGTCCAGCCGCGAGTTGGCGGGGCGCTTGGCGGGCGTCGGGTAGTCCGCCGTGGTGATCGAGCGCACGCGGGCGGAGGGGCCGCCCCGGCGGTCGCTCTCGGCGAACACGGCCTCCGCGAACCCGGCCCAGGTCGTGTCGCCCTCGCCGGCGGCGTGGAACACGCCCTCGGCGTCGCGCTCGCCGGCGCAGAGACGGTCGCCGAGCTTGAGGCAGGCGCGGGCCACGTCGCCGGCCGCCGTCGGATCGCCGTGCTGGTCGGCGACCACGCCCACCTCGTCGCGGGTCTCGGCGAGGCGCAGCATGGTGCGGACGAAGTTGGCGCCCTCGGCTCCGTAGACCCAGGCCGTGC
>CAXTBN010000009.1:0-4160 GCA_964242895.1 uncultured Caulobacteraceae bacterium
CCTCCATGAGATGAAGGGCTCCCTCCCACACGCGAGGTGTGGGCCGGCCCAGGGGAGGGGCTTCCGCCCGACACGCCGATGCTCGACCTGCTCCTCAGCCTGGCGCTCGCCGCGGCAGCCCATGTTTCAGCCCCGCCCGCCTCCGGCGAGTACGGCCAGCTGAAGCTCGCCTTCGCCGACGGCCGCGTCACCGGCGCGTTCAACGAGACGCGGCAGGGGAACGGCACGGAGGCCGCGCCGCAGTTCTCCTGCGCCTTCTCCCTCACCGGCGCCTGGCGCGGCGGTGACGGCTCGGCCGCGGTGCTCACTTGGTGGCCGGGCGACAACCCGGCCGACGAGCGCATCCCCGGACGGCTGACCGTGCGTGGTGGGGAGGCGGAGCTGAAGCTCGCCGACGACCCCGGCGGATGCTCCATGACCGGCGAGCAGTTCAAGGCGGAGGGGTACAGCGAGCGCCTCACCGCCGCCCGTCCCTGGAGCGAGGTGCGCGAGGTGAAGCGCGCGCGGGCGCACCTCGCCGACGCGCCGGGCGGGCCGCCGCGCCGCGCCTACGTCACCGCGGGCGACCTGGTCGGCGTGCTCGCCCGCTCCGGCGCCTTCGTGCGCGTGCAGTACGTGGACGGCCGCCGCACGACGGAGGGCTGGCTCGCCGCCGCCGATCTTCAGCCCTCCGCGCCGTGACGGGCGCGCCGTGACCGGCGCGACGAATCCTTCCAGACTCCCGCGCGTTCACCGGCCGGAGGACCTCCGCCATGACCGCCTACTGCGTCCACGCCGCCCCCGACGCCGTCGCCCGCCCGCACCGGGTGGAGGCGGACGACGCCCTCCACGCCGCCCTGCAGTTCGCCGAGCGCTGGCTGCACCCGGAGGGCGAGGACGCCGTCACCCTCTACGTGCAGGACGAGGCCACCGGTGAGGAGCACTGCCTGCGGCTGGACCTCGGCAGCGGCGAGGCCGCGCCCTGCGGGTGACGCCGCACGCGATGGCGGTCTAGGCTCCGGCGAGGGCCGCCTGCGGCCGCAGGTGAGGCCGAGCATGGACGCGCAGGGGACGGGGCCGCTGGCGGGCGTGCGCGTGGTGGAGTTCGCCGGCATCGGGCCGGGGCCGCACGCCGCCATGCTGCTCGGCGACATGGGCGCGAAGGTGCTGCGCATCGAGCGGCCCGGCGGGTCCGCCGCCGACCCGGTGACCGGGCGCGGCCGCCACCGGCTCCCGCTCGACCTGCGCGCCGACGAGGGGCGCGAGCGGGCGCAGGAGGCCTGCGACGCGGCCGACGTGCTGATCGAGGGCTTCCGCCCCGGCGTGATGGAGCGGCTGGGGCTCGGGCCCGACGCCCTGCTCGCGCGCAACCCGCGGCTGGTCTACGGGCGCATGACGGGGTGGGGGCAGGAGGGGCCCCTCGCGCAGACCGCGGGACACGACATCACCTACATCGCGGTCACCGGGGCGCTGGCGGCGATCACCGACGGGCGGGGCGCGCCCGTGCCGCCGCTGAACCTGGTGGGCGACTTCGGCGGGGGTTCGCTCTACCTCGCCTTCGGGATTGCGGCGGCGCTGGTGGAGCGCGGGCGCTCCGGCCGCGGGCAGGTGGTGGACGCGGCGATCGTTGATGGGGCCGCTTCGCTCCTGGCCATGTTCGCGGGCGCGCAGGGGTCGGGGCCGTTGTCGCTCGATCCCCGGCGCAACATGCTGGGTGGCGCGGCGCCGTTCTACCGCTGCTACGAATGCGCCGACGGCCGCCACGTCGCCGTGGGCGCGCTGGAGCCGCAGTTCCACGCCGAGCTCCTGGAGCGCATGGGCGAGCCGGCCGAGGCGGATGCAGCCGCCCGCTTCGACCCGCGCAGCTGGCCCGCGCGCACGGAGGCCATGGCCGCCCTGTTCCGCACCCGCTCGCGCGACGACTGGTGCGCCCTGCTGGAGGGCACGGACGCCTGCGTCGCCCCCGTGCTCACCTACGCGGAGTCCCTGGAGCATCCGCACATGGCGGCGCGCGGCGTGCATCCGGAGGTGGACGGCCTGCGCCAGCCCGGCCCCGCGCCCCGCCTCTCGCGCACCCCCGGCGCGATCGCGCCGTCGGGGGACGGCGAGGCGCTGCTGGAGCGCTGGCGCGCCGCGCCCGCCGGCTAGGCCGGGGCCACCGCGGCGCGGGCGCGCTCGACGGCGCGGGCCAGGGCGCCGGGGGTGACGGGCTTCTCCACGACCACGCCGTCGGCCGGAGCCTCCTCCGGCGAACCCGTGACGAACACCACGGGCACCGGCCCGCACGCGGCCTCCACCTGCCGGCAGGCCTCCAGCCCGTCGCCGTCGAGCAGGCCCAGGTCGACGGTCAGAAGGTCGGGCCGGCGCAGGCGCGACTGCTCGCCCGCCTGGGCGCCCGTGCCCGCGAAGGCGAAAGAGGTGAAGCCGAGCTCCTCGAGCAGGTGCTGGACGCCCAGGCCCGAGACGAGGTCGTCCTCCACGATCAGCGCGTGCGCGCCGCCGTCGTCCATGGTCGCCTCCGACGTCGTTCACCCGCCGGGGGTCAACGCGCGCCGGGCCGCGCGGTTCGGGAACCGCCCGCGCCGGGCCGGCATTGGCGAGGGCGGCGCGAAAGCTTGGCCGGAGAGACGCCCCTCGTGTGGAGCCGGCCCGACAGCACGGCCTGGACCGTGTCCCGCGCCGAGCGGGCGGCGGTGCTCGTGGACATGCAGAGCTACTTCCGCGCCGCCCGCTCGGCCATGGAGAAGGCGGAGCGCTCCATCCACCTCCTCGGCTGGGCGTTCGACCCCGACGCGCGCTTCGACCCGGACGACCACGGCTCCGGCCCCGCGCGCGACCGCATCGGCGCGTTCCTCAGGCACCTCGCGTGCAAGAAGCCGCACCTCGACGTGCGGCTGCTGGTGTGGAAGTCGGCCCTGCCGGTGTCGGCGACGCAGAACTTCTTCCCGCACCGCGCGCGCAAGGCGTTCCGACACACGCCCGTGCGCTTCCGGCTCGACGGGGCGCTGCCGCTGGGCGCGTGCCACCACCAGAAGGCGATCGTCATCGACGACAGGGTCGCGTTCTGCGGCGGCGGCGACATCGCGCCCGACCGCTGGGACACGCCCGAGCACCTGGACGACGACGGCCGCCGCACCAGCCACAGGGGCCGGATCTTCGACGCCCGCCACGAGGTCATGGCCGTGGTCGACGGGCCGGCGGCCGCCTCCCTGGGCGAGCTGTTCCGCGACCGCTGGTTCCGCGCCACCGGCCAGCGCCTCGACCCGGCGCAGGACACGGGCGGCGAGGACCCCTGGCCCGACGGCGTCGTCCACCGCTGGAACCGCCCCATCGTGGCGCTCTCGCGGACCCTGCCGGAGTGGGGCGGCTACCCGGAGGTGCGCGAGGCGGAGGCGCTGCACTTGGCCGCCATCGCCGGCGCCAAGACCTGCATCTACCTGGAGAACCAGTACTTCGCCTCGCCCGTGATCGCCGAGGCGCTGGCCGGGCGGCTGGCGCAGCCCGACGGGCCGGAGGTGGTCATCGTCTCCACCCAGCACAGTCCCAGCTGGTTCGACCAGGTGACCATGGACCGCACGCGGCTGGCCTTCCTCCAGCGGCTCAAGATCGCCGACGACGCCCGGGTCAGGAGCGGGGGCGGCCCGAGCCGGCTGCACGCCTACTGTCCGGTGACGCGCGGCGGCCGGCTGATCATCGTCCACGCCAAGCTGGCGATCATCGACGACGTGATGCTCCGCGTGGGGTCGGCCAACATCAACAACCGCTCCACCGGCTTCGACACCGAGTGCGACCTCGTGATCGAGGCGGAGGACGGCCCGGCAGGGGCGGCCACGCGCCGCGGCGTGGCGGCCACGCGCTGCGAGCTGATCGCGCACTGGCTCGGCCGCGATTGCGCCGACTTCGACGCGGCCCTGCGAGAGGCGGGCACGGTGGGCGGGGCCATCGAGCGGCTGGACGATCCCGCGCACCGACGCCTGCAGCCGCTGACGCCGAGGCCGATCGGGCCGCTGGCCACGGTCATCGCCAAGTACCACCTGGGCGATCCGTCGGGCCCGGGCGACAGCTGGCGACCGTGGGCGCGGCGCGAGGAGCTGAAGCGCCAGCTCGCCTCCATGGCGCACCGCCTGGAGGCCAAGGGCCTGCCCGCGCCGGTGGACAAGCTGAGCGCGGAGACGGTGTGA
>CAXTBN010000009.1:4260-64501 GCA_964242895.1 uncultured Caulobacteraceae bacterium
GGAGGCCAAGGGCCTGCCCGCGCCGGTGGACAAGCTGAGCGCGGAGACGGTGTGACGCTTCCGCCGTCTCAGCCGATCTCCACGTCCACCACCAGCGGCAGGTGGTCGGAGGCGATGCGGGCGGCGGCGGTGTTCGGGACCCAGCACTCGAGCGCGCGCACGGCGCCCGTGGCGAACACGTGGTCGATGCGCAGCATGGGCAGGCGCGCCGGGAAGGTGCGGACCGGTTCGGCTTTGAACTCGCGCTGCACGTCGCGGTGGCGCGCCGCCAGCCGGCGGTAGGCGGCGTAGCGCGAGGTGGCGTTGAAGTCGCCGAGCAGGATCGACGGACCGCCGGCGAACGCCTCCGCCCCCGTCCAGTCCAGGCCGAGCAGGGCGTCGATCTGCCCCCGCTGCTCCAGCGGCACGAGGCCCAGGTGCGTGGTCACCGCCTGCAGTTCGCCGCCACCCGGCAGCTGCAGCGCGGCCCACAGGGCCCCGCGACGCTCCAGCCGGGGCACGCCGGCCGGCTTGGGCAGCGGCCCCGCGCGCACCAGCCGCATCGGCAGCGCCGACAGGAGCGCGTCGCCGTACTCCTCCTCCGCCACGCGGAAGGCGGCGTGGAAGTGGCTGTTCATGCCCAGCCGGGCGGCGATGGCGCGCGCCTGGTCCACGCCGCCTGAGCGCATCCGGCCGACGTCCAGCTCCTGCAGCGCGACCAGGTCGGGCGCCTCGCGCGCGATCACCGCGGCGACGCGGTCCACGTCGAGCCGGCGGTCGACGCCGACGCAGCCGTGGACGTTGTAGGTCATCACCCGCAGGCGTTCGCTCACGCGCGCGGCCCTGGCGATCCTACGGTGAAGCGGTAGCGCGCCCGGCGGCGGTATGGCGCGCCCGGCCGCACGACGACGGGCGGGAACTCCGGCCGGTTCACCGCGTCGGGGAAGTCCTGCGGCTCGATGGCGATCGCGCCGAAGCGCGGCCACGGCGCCTTGAGCGTCTGCCCCGTGTAGAGCTGCAGGCCCGGCTGGTCGGTGGCGACGTGCAGCTCGAGCCCGTTCGCGGGCGAGCACAGGGACAGCGCCTCGGGCGCGGCCCGGTCCAGCACCCAGTTCAGGTCCACCCCGCCGCCGCCAAGCGCCAGCTGCGGATCGGAGCCGCCCACGACATCGCCGATCCGGCGCGCCCGGCGCAGGTCGAACGGCGTGCCGTCGACGGGGCGCAGCTCGCCGGTGGGGATCAGGCCCGCACCCACCGGCGTGAACGCGGGCGCGGCCACGGCCAGCTCGTGGTCGGTGATCTCCCGCTCCGCCCCGCCGGAGAGGTTGAAGTACATGTGGTGCGTCATGGCCACCGGCGCCGGCGCGGAGACCTCGGCCTCCCAGGCGATCTCCAGCGTGTCGGCCGCGGGCAGCGACATCGTCACGCGGGCGCGGACGTCGGCGGGGTAGCCGCCCGCCGCGGGGGCGAGGTGCTCCAGCATGCAGCGGTGCGGTTCGACGGTCACGAAGCGCCAGGGCGCCGCGCTCCAGCCGATCGCGCCGGAGTGCAGCAGGTTCGCGCCCTCGTTCGGCGTCAGCCGGCTCGTGCGTCCGTCCAGCGTGAAGTGCGCGCCGGAGATGCGGTTGGCCACCGGGCCGATCGCCACGTCGTGGTAGGCGTCGTCCGCCTCCGCCGCGGCGAGGTCGGCGGGCGCCTGCAGCACCTCCACGCGCCGGCCGTCGGCGAGCGGGGCGAGGAGCGAGCGCAGCATGGCCCCGCGGCTCCAGACCTCCACGCGCAGGCCGCCCGGCCGCTCCAGCACGGCGGCTTCGACGAGTCTCCCGTCGCGGGCGGTCCCGACCGCGCGAAGCGCGCTCACAGCTGCGCCAGGGCTCCGCCGTCCACCGCCAGGGCCGCCCCGGTGATGAAGGACGCGTCGTCCGAGGCGAGGAAGGCCACGGCGGCGGCGACCTGCGCCGGCTGGCCGAGCCTGCCGGGAGCGACGGGCTCCTCCCCGCTCTTCACGTTGGGGTTGTCCCACAGCATGGGCGTGTCCACCGCCCCCGGCAGCACGGCGTTGACGCGGATGCGGCGCTCCCGCGCTTCGACGGCCGCCGTGCGGGTCAGCGACAGCAACCCCGCCTTGGCGGCTGCGTAGGGGCCCGCGAGCTCGCCCGTGCGCTCGGCGTGGATGCTGGCCACGTTCACGATCGCGCCGCCGGCCTGCGTGCGCCTCAGGCCGTGCTTGATGAAGTGGAAGCTCCCAAGCAGGTCGACCTGCAGCACCTGCAGGAAGTCGGCGGTGTCCGTGTCGACCAGGGGCGCGAAGGTCATCGTGCCCGCGTTGTTCACGACCACGTCCAGCCGGCCGAAGCGCGCGACCGCCCGTTCGCAGCAGCGCTCGCAGGCCGCCTCGTCGGCGACGTCGCAGGCGACGGCCAGCGCCGCCGGCCCGCCCGCGAGCTCGGCGACGGCCTTGTCGGCGGCGGCCTGCTCGCGGCCGGCGATCACCACGTGCGCGCCCTCCAGGGCGAAGCGGCGGGCGCAGGCCAGGCCGACGCCGCTCTCGCCGCCGGTCACGATCACCGTCCGGCCCTCGAAGCGCACCGCGTCAGGCTCGGCGGCGCGGGTTGGGGGTCAGCGACCGGCCTCGTGCTCGGCCTTGTCGCGGTCGGCCTTCTCCTGCGCGTGGTCGCCCGCGCGCTCCAGGGAGTCGCTGGCCTTCTCGGCCGCGTGGCCTGTCGCCGTGGCGAGCTTGTCGAAGCCCTTCTTGGCGTCGGCGGACGCCTTGTCGACGGCGGGCTGCAGCTTGTCGGCGGCGATGCCGGCCTGCGTCTTGGCGGCGTCGCCGAGGTCCTTCAGTCCGCGCCCAGCCTTGTCGCCGGCGTCCTTGAGGTCGGACGAGGCCTGCGACTGCGAGCGAGACTTGTCGCACGCCGCGAGCGGCGCCGCGGCCGCGAGCAGGGCCGCGACGACGAGGACGGAGGCGGCGGTCGGGCGCATGGGTCGGCTTTCTCGGGATCGCCAGCGGCAACGGGCGGTCTCCCGCCACGGTTCCGCTTGGGCGCCGGTGGGGCGGTGCGGATCGGCCGCGCTGACAGGCGGACGCACGCCTGTCATGGAACGATGTCATGGTGCCCGACCTGGTTCCTGTCCGTGCGTCGCGTCCCCCCTTGACCGATTTGTCCGTCCGCCCCGTCGGCGCGCCCGACCTGTCCCCGTCGAGGTTGGCGTGGGCGCTCGCCGCAGCCATCGGCGTGGCGGCGCTGTTCGTCGCCGGCTGGTCGCAGGCGGCGGCCGGCGCGGGCGCGGCGCTCGCCGCAGTGGTCGCCGCGCGCTGGCTGGGCCGCCCCAAAGGCGCGCCGTCCGCGGCGGACACCTCGGTCGCCGACGTCGAGCGCGACGGTCCGGCCTTCGAAGACGCCTTCGAGCGGCTGGGCGATCCCGTCCTGATCGTAGTCGGCGGCGAGCCCGACGACCTGTCCTCGCGCCGCGTGCTGTTCGCCAACGAGGCCGCCCGCAACCTGTTGCGCATCCCCGCCTCCGGCGCGCTCCTGGTCAACGCCGTGCGCCGGCCCGAGGTGCTGGAGGCCGCCGACGAGGCGCTGTACGGCCGCCGCCCGGTCGCGGCGGACTACGACGAGCCGGGCGCCCAGGCGCGCGCCTGGCGGCTGCACGCGGCGCCGCTGCCCGGCGACCCGGACGCGCCCCTCGCCCTGCTGCACCTGCGCGACGAGACCGACGCGCGCCGTTCGGAGCGCATGGGCGCCGACTTCCTGGCCAACGCCAGCCACGAACTGCGCACGCCCCTGGCCTCGCTGACCGGCTTCATCGAGACCCTGCGCGGCCACGCCAGGGACGACCCGGCCGCCCGCGAGCGTTTCCTGGCGGTGATGGCCGACCAGGCCGACCGAATGACGCGGCTGACCGCTGACCTGCTGCACCTCTCCCGGGTGGAGCTGAACGAGCACGTGCCGCCCTCCGGCCGCGTCGACCTCATGCTGGCGGTCACCGACGTGGCGGACGCGCTGCAGCCGCAGTCCGCCGCGCTGGGCGTGGCCCTGGAGCTGCGCGCGCCCGCGGCGGGCGAGGTGACCGTCGCCGGCGACCGCGACCAGGTGGTGCAGGTGGTTCAGAACCTCGTGGACAACGCGTTGAAGCACTCGCCCGCCGGCGCGACGGTGCGCGTCGAGGTGGTCGCCGACGCCGCCACGCTGGCTCCCGGCCCCGCGCGTCCGCGGCACACCCTGCTCGCCCCCGACCGCAGCGAGGGCGCGCGCTACGCCCTGCTGCGCGTCTCGGACGACGGGGCGGGCATGGTGCGCGACGAGCTGCCCCGGCTGACCGAGCGGTTCTACCGCGTCGGCGGCCAGAAGAGCGGGCCACGCGCGGGCACCGGGCTGGGGCTGGCCATCGTCCGCCACATCGTCAACCGCCACCGCGGAGGGCTCGTCGTGGAGAGCGCGCCGGGCGCGGGGTCGGCCTTCACGGTGACCCTGCCCGCCGCCTGAGCGGTTGTCGCTAAAGCGTCACCGCCGTGTCATGGGGAGAACGCCGAACGCGGGCATGAGGCCTGCGCTCCGTGAGTGTCGGGGCGGAAGCCGTGTCCATGACCGAACACACCCTCAAGTTCTACGGCGACGAGCTGAGCGGCCTGAAGGCCGAGGTGGTGCGCCTGGGCGGCCTCGCCGAAGCGCAGCTGCAGGACGCGGTCACCGCGGTGGCCGAGCGCGACGTGCCGCTGGCGCAGTCGCTGATCGGTCGCGACGCGCGGCTGGACGACCTGCAGCACGAGATCGAGCGCAAGGCGATCCGCATCCTCACCCTGCGCCAGCCCGTGGCGCAGGACCTCCGCCGCACCGTCGCCGCCCTGAAGATGAGCCTCTCTCTGGAGCGCACGGGCGACCTGGCCAAGAACATCGCCAAGCGCGCGCTGGTGATCGCCGAGGCCGAGCCGATCATGCCCCTGACGCGCTCCATCGAGCGCATGGGCAAGATGGTGGTCAGCCGGCTGAAGCAGTCGCTCGACGCCTATGCCGAAGGCGAGATCGAGGGTGCGCTGGAGGTCTGGAACCTCGATGAGGAGGTTGACGAGAGCTATAACGCCCTATTCCGCGAGCTCCTCACCTACATGATGAGCGACCCGCGCATGATCGCCTCGTGCGCGCATCTCCTGTTCATCGGCAAGAACCTGGAGCGCATCGGCGACCACGCCACCAACATGGCCGAGATCACCCACTACGAGCTGACGGGCGAGGACATCGCAGGCGACCGGCCAAAGCAGCAGGACCTCGACATGGCTCCCGCCTTCGGCGCGGACGACTAGGCGTGGCCGCCCCCAACGTGCTGGTGGTGGAGGACGAGGACGCCCTCGCCACCCTGCTCCAGTACAATCTGGAGAAGGAGGGGTACGACGTGCGCCTCGCCCCCGACGGCGAGGAGGCGCTGACCGCCGTGGACGAGCGCGCGCCCGACCTGGTGGTGCTCGACTGGATGCTGCCCAAGGTCTCCGGCGTGGAGGTGTGCCGGCGCATCCGCTCGCGCCCGGCCACGCGCAACCTGCCGGTGATCATGCTCACCGCCCGCGCGGAGGAGAGCGACCGCATCCGCGGCCTCGACACGGGCGCGGACGACTACCTGACCAAGCCGTTCTCGATGGCCGAGCTGGCCGCGCGGATCCGCGCGGTGCTGCGCCGCATCCGCCCGGGCCTGGCGGAGGACCGGCTGAGCCAGGGCGACATCGTCGTCGACCGCGTCGCCCACAGGGTGAAGCGGGGCGAGCGCGAGGTGCACCTCGGGCCCACCGAGTTCCGCCTCCTGGACCACCTGATGCAGCACCCCGGCCGCGTGTTCAGCCGCGAGCAGCTGCTGGACGCCGTTTGGGGCTCCGACGTCTATGTGGAAGTGCGAACGGTGGACGTGCACATCGGCCGCCTGCGCAAGGCGCTGATCGAGGGCGAGGAGTCCGACCCGATCCGCACCGTGCGCTCCGCCGGCTATAGCCTGGACACCGACGCCTAGCGCGCGCCGAACAGCGCGCTCCCGACGCGCACGCGTGTCGCGCCGAAGCGGACCGCAGTCTCGAAGTCGCCGCTCATGCCCATCGACAGCTCCGTCAGCCCGTTGCGCGCGGCGATGTCGGCCAGGAGCGCGAAGTGGGGGCCGGCGGGCTCCGCCTCGGGCGGGATGCACATCAGCCCCTCCACCGCGAGGCCGCAGACGTCGTGCGCCTCCCGCAGGAAGGCGTCGGCCTCGCCGGGCGTCACGCCCGCCTTCTGCGGCTCCTCGCCCGTGTTCACCTGCACGAGCACACGCGGCGCGCGGCCGGCCTTGACGGCGGCGTCGGCGAGGGCGCGGGCGAGCTTGGGACGGTCCAGCGTCTCGATCACGTCGAACAGCGCCAGCGCGTCGGCCGCCTTGTTGGTCTGCAGCGGGCCGATCAGGCGCAGCTCGACGGCGGCGCGGTCCACGCCCTCGGCCAGCCAGCGGCCCTGCGCCTCCTGCACGCGGTTCTCGCCGAAGGCGCGCTGGCCGGCGGCGAGCACGGGGGCGATGCGCTCCCAGGGCTGTTGCTTGCTGACGGCGGTCAGGGCCACGCTGGCCGGATCGCGTCCGACCTCGCGGGCGGCGGCGGCGATGCGGCGCAGGATGTCCTCGCGTGGGTTGGGCGGCGGCGAGGGGGAGGTCACGGGCTGGACGGGTGGCGGGAGCTGGAGCGCACGGCGCGGGTGATCGGCGCGCGGCGGCCGCGAGGCAAGGGCGCGCGCGTCCCCGCGCTGCTGTTCGTCACCGATCCCGGCCGCACGCCCGACCTGGCCGCGGTCGCCGCGCGCTTGCCGCGCGGCGCGGGCGTGGTGTTCCGCGGCTTCGGCCGGCCCGGTGCGGAGGCGGTCGCCCGCGCGCTGGCCGTCGTCGCGCGGCGGCGGCGGCTCGTGCTGCTGGTGGGAGCCGACGCCGGCCTCGCCCGCCGGATCGGCGCGGACGGCGTGCACCTGCCCGAGCGCCTGCTGCACCTCGCGCCGCGCCTGCGCCGCGCCCGGCCGGACTGGATCGTGACCGGCGCCGCGCACAGCGGGGCCGCACTGCGCCGCGCGGCGCGTTTCGGAGTGGACGCCGCGCTGCTCTCGCCCGTTTTTCCGAGCCGCTCGCCATCGGCCGGCCGACCGCTCGGCCCCGCGCGCTTCGCCCGGCTCGCGCGGACGGTCGCCCTGCCGGTGGTCGCGCTCGGCGGGGTCGACGGCCGCAGGTCGCGCGCCCTCGTTGCGGCCGGCGCCGCCGGCCTGGCCGCGATGGGAGCGCTGGCGGCGGGACGACCGCGACAAAGCAAGACAGGGCCGACCGCGACGAACGCGACAGCCTCGACGAACGAGACACCCTCGTCAGCACGAGCGCCGGTGGGCGTCCGCCCGGCTGTCAGAACTTGAAGTTCGACTCCAGCCGCACGCGAGGCGCCGCCTCGTCCTGCGGCCGCAGGTTCTGCGGCGCGCCCGAAGGGCCGAAGCCGAGGCTGCCGCCCACCCGCAGGCCACGGCCGAAACGGTAGTAGGCGCCGGCCTGCACGTCGCGGAAATCCTGGTCGCGGGCGGTGGGCTGGTCCATGTCCAGCCGGAAGCCCCAGCGGCCCTTGCTGTCCAGCTGCAGCGTGCGATGCGGCGAGGGCGCCAGGCTGAGCGGCGAAGCCACGCCGGGATCGCCGAGCGTCTGCGCCACGGGCAGGAGGTCGGCCCCGCCGAGGAGCGTCATGTCGCGGGCGCGCAGGTCGCCGGCGAAGGCGGCCGACGTCGCGAGCACGGCCAGCGCCGCCCCCCCGAACACAGCCGTGATCCCCGCCTTCGCCGACATGGCCGTCCGCCGCCTCGCCCCCATGCGCCCGCCCTTGATCCGGGCGCACGTCGTTGGACCTGCGATTAAGGGAGCGTGTCCGAGGCGGTCAACGCACAAGGGGCGTGTTGGATCACCGCGGCGTGCGAGTCCTGCGACCCTGTGGTGCGACGGACACGTCGCTTCCCCCTTGGGCGGGGGTGTGGCCTTTGCTATGCACCGGCCTTCGCCGTTCGGGCCCACGGTCTCGGAAGGGGGAAGGGGTGCGTGCGGCGCCGCGGCGGAGCGATCCGCCGGCGTCCGAAACGATCGGAGCGGTGGATGACGAGGGTTCGCAAGCGGGGGGCCATGACGGCCGCGGCGGCGGTGGCGGTCGCGCTGCTGGCGGGCGGCTGCGTCCACCGCACCCTGGGCGGCGCGCAGGCGCCGCGTACGGCGCGCGCGCCGCGGGCGGGGACCAACCCCGCGATCGGCGTGAACGCCTACCTGTGGCGCGCCACGCTGGACACGCTGGCCTTCATGCCGCTGGCGAACGCCGATCCCTACGGCGGGGTGATCATCACCGACTGGTACGCCAATCCGGAAAAGGCCGACGAGCGCTTCAAAGTCACGGTCTACATCCTCGACACGCGCCTGCGGGCCGACGGCCTGAACGTGAACGTGTTCAAGCAGGTGAAGGGCGCGGACGGACAGTGGGTCGACGCCGCCGCCACGCCCCAGACCTCGATCGACTTCGAAAACGCCATCCTGACGCGCGCCCGCCAGGTCCGCCTGTCGAACCTGAACGGCCGCGGCTGAGGCCGCGCGCGGCGTGGCCCGCTATGACCCCAAGGCGCAGGAGCCGCGCTGGCGCGAGCGCTGGGCGGCCGCGTCCAGCTTCCTGACGCCCGCCGCGGACGACCCGCGGCCCAAGGCCTACGTGCTGGAGATGTTCCCGTACCCTAGCGGGGCCATCCACATGGGCCACGTGCGCAACTACGCCATGGGCGACGTGGTGGCCCGCCATAAGCGCGCCACCGGCCACGCCGTGCTCCATCCCATGGGCTGGGACGCTTTCGGGATGCCGGCGGAGAACGCCGCCATGGAGCGCGGCGTGCATCCGCGCGAGTGGACCTACGCCAACATCGACGCCATGCGCGCCGAGCTGCAGTCGCTCGGCCTCTCCATCGACTGGACGCGCGAGTTCGCCACCTGCGACCCGGCCTACTACGGCCGCCAGCAGGCCTGGTTCCTGGAGCTGTACCGCCGCGGCCTGGTCGACCGGCGCGAGGCGGCGGTGAACTGGGACCCGGTCGACAACACCGTGCTGGCGAACGAGCAGGTGATCGACGGCCGCGGCTGGCGCTCGGGCGCGGTGGTCGAGAAGCGCAAGCTCACCCAGTGGTTCCTGCGCATCACCGACTACGCCGACCGGCTGATCGACGGCCTCGCCACCCTGGACCGCTGGCCGGACAAGGTGCGGCTGATGCAGGAGAACTGGATCGGCCGCTCGCGCGGCCTGCGCATGACCTTCCGCTGGGCGGGCGCCGCGCCGGAGTGCGGTCTTCCGGACGGGGTGGAGGTCTACACCACCCGGCCAGACACCCTGTTCGGCGCGAGCTTCCTCGCCGTCGCGGCCGACCACCCGCTCGCCCAGGCGCTCGCCGCCGACGATGAGGCGGTCGCCGCCTTCTGCGCCGAGGCGCGGCGCGGCGGCACCAGCGAGGCCGACATCGAGGGCGGCGAGAAGCTGGGCTGCGACACGGGCGTGACGGTGGCGCACCCGTTCACCGGCGCCTCCCTGCCCGTGTGGATCGCGAACTTCGTGCTGATGGAGTACGGCACGGGCGCCATCTTCGGCTGCCCCGCCCACGACCAGCGCGATCTCGACTTCGCGCGCAAGTACGACCTGCCCGTGCGCGAGGTGGTGCTGCCCTCGGGCGGCGATCCCGAGGCGTTCCACGTGGAACGCGAGGCCTACACCGGGCCGGGCCGCATCTTCCGCTCCGGCTTCCTGGACGGGCTGGAGATCGAGGCCGCCAAGGCGCGCGCCATCGCCGAGGTCGAGAGCCTCGGCCAGGGCGCCGGGGCGACGGTCTACCGGCTGCGCGACTGGGGCGTCTCGCGCCAGCGCTACTGGGGCTGCCCCATCCCGATCGTCCACTGCGAGGCGTGCGGCCCCGTTCCCGTTCCCGCCGACCAGCTGCCCGTGGTGCTGCCCGACGACGTCACCTTCGACCGCCCCGGCAACCCGCTTCTGCGCCACCCGACTTGGAAAGACGTCAGCTGCCCCGAGTGCGGCGGCGCGGCGCAGCGCGAGACCGACACGCTGGACACCTTCGTCGACAGCTCCTGGTATTTCGCCCGCTTCACCGACCCCACGGCCGACGAGCCGGTGGACAAGGCGGCGGCCGATCGCTGGCTCCCGGTCGATCAGTACATCGGCGGGGTGGAGCACGCCGTGCTGCACCTGCTCTACGCCCGCTTCGTCACCCGCGCCTTGGCGGACGCCGGCATGCTCGACGTGCAGGAGCCGTTCGCCGGCCTGTTCACCCAGGGCATGGTCACGCACGAGGCCTTCCAGGCCGACGACGACCGCTGGCTGCTGCCCGCGGAGGTCGAGCGGCGCGGCGACGGCTGGGCGGAGCGCGCCACGGGCGCCCCCGCGCGCTCCGTCGGTGTGGAGAAGATGTCCAAGTCCAAGCGCAACACGGTCGCGCCGCGGGACATCCTCGACCGCTACGGCGTCGACGCCGCCCGCCTGTTCGTGCTCTCCGACAGTCCGCCCGAGCGCGACGTGCAGTGGACGGACGCCGGCGTCGAGGGCTCCGCCCGCTTCCTCCAGCGCGTCTGGGCCGAAGTGGAGGCCGTGGCCGACGGCGGCCTCTCCGGCGGCGGCGTCACGCCCGAGCTCAAGCGCGCCACGCACAAGCTGATCAAGGCGGCGGGCGAGGGCCTGGACGGCCTGAAGTTCAACACCGTGATCGCGCAGTTCCACACCTTCCTTAATGTGCTGCGCCGCCACCGCGAGGAGCATCCGCAGGCCGTCGAGGCCCGGGTGCACGCCCTCAAGACGCTGGCGGTCCTGATCTCGCCCTTCACACCGCACCTCGCCGAGGCGGCGTGGGAGCGGCTCGGCGGCGAGGGCCTGGTGGTCGACGCCGCCTGGCCGCAGTACGACGCCGCCTTCGCCGTCGACGAGGAATCCGTGCTGCCCGTGCAGATCAACGGCAAGCGCCGCACCGAGGTGCGCGCGCCCAAGGGCGCCGACGAGGCCGCCGTGCGCGCGCTGGCGCTGGCCGACGCGGAGGTCGTGCGCCACCTCGCCGGGCTCACGGTGGCCAAGGTGATCGTGGTGCCCGACCGGATCGTGAACATCGTGGCGAGGGCGGCGTGAGTTTGCGCTCGCTCCGCCGAGGCGCCCTGGCGCTCTCGCCGCTCGTTCTCGCCGGCTGCGGCTTCACCCCGCTGTACGCCGCGCATGGGGTGGGGCCGTCGCTGCAGAGTGTGGCGGTGGAGACGCCCGGGCACTCGCGCACGGCCTACTTCCTGCGCCAGTCCCTCGACGACGAACTGGGCCGCGACCGTGACGCCGTCCCCCTATACCGCTTGACGCTGACCGTCATCGAGAACCGCTTCCCCCTCGGCGTGCGCGTGAACAATGTGGCCAGCCGCTATGAGGTGGACATGACGGTGAACTGGAAGCTGCTCGACGCCGGCAGCGGCAAGCAGCTCACCGCCGGAGTCACGCCCGTGCGCGTGTCCTACGCCTCGGCCGACCCGCCTTACGCGGGCGTCGCGGCCGAGCAGGACGGGGTGGAGCGCGCGGCCAAGGAGGCGGCCGTGCGCATGCGCCAGGAGGTGGCGCGCTGGCTCGCCGCCCATCCGCAGCCGGCCGCCGGCGCCGCTCCCGCCCCGGCCGCCGCCAAGGGCTGACCGGTGATCCTGGCCAAGCGGCCGGAGGTCGACCGCTTCCTCGCCCAGCCGCCCGCGGGCGTGCGCGCCGCCCTGATCCACGGCCGCGACCGCGGCGGCGTGCGCGAGCGGGCGGACGCCTTGGCGCGGCGCCTCGTCCCGCGGCCGGACGACCCGTTCGACACGGCGCTCCTCACCGAAGCGGACCTGGACGGCGATCCGGCGCGCCTCGACGACGAGCTGGCGGCGCTGTCCATGCTCGGCGGCCGCCGGCTCGTGCGCGTGCGGCTGGACGGGAAGGCGGCCCCGGAGCGGCTCGTGGCCGACGCGCTGAAGCGCCACGCCGACGGCGCGCTCAACCCCGAGGCCTTCATGATCGTGGAGGCGCAGGCGCTCGAGAGGTCGTCGGCCCTGCGCAAGGCGGCGGAGGCGCACGCCTCGGCGGCCTCCCTGGCGATCTACGAGGACGAGGGCGGCGACGTGGCGCGCATGGCCCGCGACGCACTCAAGGCGGACGGGGTGTCGCTGACCGCCGAGGCGCTGGAGCTGTTCACCGCCCGGCTGCCCAAGGAGCGCGGCGTCGCCCGCGCAGAGATCGAGCGGCTGATCCTGTGGCTCGGCCCGGGCTCCGGCGCGCAGGCCGGCCCCGCGGAGCTGGAGCACTTCCTGGGCGTGGAGCCCGAGGCCAGCCTGTTCGACGCGGCGGCCGACGCCTTTGGCGGCCGGCTCCGCCCCGCTTTCACCTCGCTGCGGCGTGCGCAGGCGGAGGGCGAGGGCGGGGTGGCGGCCGTGCGCGCGCTGTCGTCGCATGCGCAGAAGCTGCGCCGGGCGCTGGTGCTGGTCTCGGGCGGGCGCGGGCCGCAGGAGGCCGCCAAGATGAGCGGTGTTTTCTGGAAGGCCGAGCGCGAGTTCCTGCGCCAGCTCGGGCGCTGGCGGCTGTCCGACCTCGACACGCTCCAGCCCGAGATCCTGGACTGCGATCGCGCCTGCAAGAGCGCGGGCGCGCCGGACGGGCTGCTGGCCGAACGGCTGGCGATGACCGTGGCCGGTCGGGCGCGGCGGCTTGGGCTGTAGCTCCGCCGCCGCCGCGCCCGCAGACCGTCAGGCTTCGACCAGGTTGCGTTCCTTGGCCGCCGTCCGCATCGCCTTCTGCAGCTTCTCGAACGCGCGCACCTCGATCTGGCGCACGCGCTCGCGGCTCACGCCGTACTGGCCGGCGAGCTCCTCGAGCGTGGTCGGATCGTCCTTCAAGCGGCGCTGCGTCAGGATGTGGCGCTCGCGGTCGGACAGGTCCTTCATCGCGTCGCCCAAGAGGCCCATCCGCTGGCCGTACTCCTGGCTCTCGGCGAAGATCGTCTCCTGGCTGACGGCGCTCTCGTCCTGAAGCCAATCCTGCCACTCGCTCTCGCTGTCACTGCGGAGCGGCGAGTTCAGCGACGAGTCCGGCCCCGACAGGCGCCGGTTCATGCTGATCACGTCGTCGTTGGTGACGCCCAGGCGCGTGGCGATGTGGCTGACGGCCTCCGGGTGCAGGTCGCCCTCGCCCAGCGCGCTGATCTCGGCCTTGGCCTTGCGCAGGTTGAAGAACAGCTTCTTCTGCGCCGCCGTGGTGCCCATCTTCACGAGCGACCACGAGCGCAGGATGTACTCCTGGATCGAGGCGCGGATCCACCACATGGCGTAGGTCGCCAGGCGGAAGCCCTTGTCGGGCTCGAACTTCTTCACGGCCTGCATCAGGCCGACGTTGCCTTCCGAGATCACCTCGCCGATCGGCAGGCCGTAGCCGCGGTAGCCCATGGCGATCTTGGCCACGAGCCGCAGGTGGCTGGTCACCAGCCGGTGCGCGGCCTCGGAGTCCTCGTGCTCGCGCCAGCGCTTGGCGAGCATGAACTCCTCGTCCTTGGTGAGCATCGGAAACTTGCGGATTTCCGTCAGATAGCGACTGAGCCCGCCTTCCGGCGAGATCATCGCGAGCGCATTTACAGCCATCAATGATCCCCTTGAGACGAACCCGGCTCGCGCCCACTTCGATGTCGTCGCTCGGGGCGGCCTCGGACGTCCGCGCGGCACACCGGCGCGGGCGAGGGGGGTCGTGGGAGGGCGGCGGCCTTTCGGAAGGCGTTGGTCCGACAACCGCGGAAGATAGGCCGGGGTTGCGGCCTATTTAAGACCTGCCGCGGTTACGGTTCGGACAGGTGGGCGTCCAGCGCGGCCTCCAGCGCCTGCATGTCGGCGGGCGGCCGCGTCTCGAACCGCAGGCGCTCGCCCGTGACGGGGTGGACGAAGCCCAGCACCTGCGCGTGCAGCGCCTGTCGCGCGAGGCCGCTCTGCTCCAGAGCGCTGCGCACGGCGGCCGCGGGCGCGCCCGAGCCGTAGACGGGATCGCCGAGGCACGGGGCGCCCCGGTGCGCCAAGTGCACGCGGATCTGGTGCGTGCGCCCGGTCTCCAGTTCGCAGGCCACGCGGGCGGCGAGGGGCCGGTCGGCCGGCCCCCAGGCGCGCTCGGTGCGGTAGTGCGTGACCGCTTCGCGCCCGCCCGCCTTCAGCACCGCCATCTTCTGCCGGTCGTGCGGCGAGCGGCCGATGCGCGTGGTCACGGCGCCGCGCGAGGGCTGCGGCGCTCCGCGCACCAGCGCCGTGTAGCGACGCTCGATGTCGTGGGCGGCGAACAGGGCGGAGAGGCCGGCGTGCGCGCGGTCGCTCTTGGCGGCGACCATCACGCCGGAGGTGTCCTTGTCGAGCCGGTGGACGATGCCCGGCCGCAGCACGCCGCCGATCCCCGACAGCTCGGCCCCGCACCGGTGCAGCAGCGCGTTGACCAGCGTGCCGTCGGGCGTGCCCGGCCCCGGGTGCGCGGCCATGCCGGCGGCCTTGTCGACCACCACGAGGTCGGCGTCCTCCCACAGGACGGCGAGCGGCAGGTCCTGGGCGCGCGGGACCGCCTCCACGGGCGGCGGCACGCACACGCGGTAGAGACCGGGCCGCGACGCTGCTGCGCCGTCGACGACGACGTCGCCGTCGCGCGTCACCGCCCCGTCCGCCAGCAGCCCCTTGATGCGTTCGCGCGACAGGCTCGCGGCGACCAGGACGGGATGCGCCGCGAGCGCCCGGTCGAGCCGCGCGCCGGGCGCGTCCAGCCGCAGCTCGACCGTGACCGCGCCGGGAGGTCCGGATGGGGGGTCGCCCGTCATGCGCCCGGAAGTCGCTCCACGAGACGCGCGCCCTGCGGCCCGGTCTCCACGGCGCGGAAGAAGCAGGAGCGGCGGCCCGTGTGGCAGGCGCCGCCGTCGCCGCGGGCGCGCACGCGCAGCCACACGGCGTCCTGGTCGCAGTCCACGCGCAGCTCCACCACGTCCTGCACCTGGCCCGAGGTGGCGCCCTTGCGCCACAGCTCGCCGCGTGAGCGGCTCCAGTAGTGCGCCTCGCGCGTGTCCAGCGTCCGCTGCAGGGCCTCGGCGTTCATCCAGGCCAGCATGAGCACCTCGCCCGTGTCGGCGTCCGTGGCGATGGCGGCGACCAGGCCCGCGGCGTCGAAGCGCGGGGCGAGCGTCGGGCCGGTCTCCAGCTCGGCCGAGCCGGCGGGGAGCGAGGGAAAGGCGTCGGACATGGGCCACAGGTAGGCGGGGTTCCCGCTTCTGTCATTGGACGGCGCGTGCGAACCGCGGTGGAATGGCCACGCTCGAGGAGGAGCGCCATGCTGGTGGTGACGACCAACGACGTGCCGGGCGCGCGGGTGCGCACCGTCCTGGGCCAGGCGTTCGGCGTGGTGGTGCGCTCGCGCGGCATCGGCGGCAACTTCGTCGCAGGCCTGCGCGCCATCGTGGGCGGCGAGATCCACGAGTACACCTCCATGCTGGAGGAGGCGCGCCGCCACGCGCTGGACCGGCTGGTCTCCAACGCCGCGCTGATGGGAGCCAACGCGGTGATCGCCATGCGCTTCGACAGCTCCGAGATCGGCGAGACCATGAGCGAGATCGTCGCCTACGGCACCGCCGTCGTGCTGGAGGACGGGGCCTCCACGGGCCCCGGTGCGGCGGCCTCGGCCGACGCTCCGGCCGGCTTCGGGCACCGCAGCCATGCTCCGTAACCTGCTCCTCGGGTTCGCGGCGCTGATGGTGGTCGCAGGCTTGGCCCTGACCGCCTTCGCGGGCCCGGCGGCGCTGCAGCTGCTCGGGTTCGGAGCGCTGCTCCTGGTCGGGACGCTGTTCGAGCGCGTGGTCTACAAGCGCGTGGCGGCCGGCCCGCCGAGCGCCCGCTTCCAGCGCACGCCCGAACGCTTCCGCGACCCGACCTCCGGCGAGGCCGTCACCGTCTACGCCGACCCGGCCACGGGCGAGCGCGCCTACGTGCGGGAGTGACGGGCGCGCACGGGGCGCGCTAGACCGCGGGTAATGGCGCTCTCGATCCACGACACGCTGACCGGGACCAAGCGCCCGTTCGTCCCCCGCGACTCCGAAAGGGTGACGCTCTACGTCTGCGGACCGACCGTCTACAGCTACGCGCACATCGGCAACGCCCGGCCGGTGGTGGTGTTCGACGTGCTGTTCCGCCTGCTGCGCCGGCTCTACGGCGAGGACGGGGTCGTCTACGCCCGCAACGTCACGGACGTGGACGACAAGATCAACGCCGCCGCCATCGCCGAAGGGGTGCCGATCTCCACCATCACCGACCGCTACCTCGCGGTGTACGAGGCGGACATGGCCGCGCTCGGCGCGCTCACGCCGACGGTGCAGCCGCGCGCCACGGCTCACATCGCGGAGATGCTGGACCAGATCGGCCGGCTGGTGGAGGCCGGGGCCGCCTATGCCGCCGAGGGTCACGTGCTGTTCCGCGTCGACGCCTTCCCCCGCTACGGCGAGCTCTCGGGCCGCTCGCTGGACGACATGATCGCCGGCGCGCGGGTGGAGGTCGCGCCGTACAAGGAGGATCCGGCCGACTTCGTGCTGTGGAAGCCCTCCAAGCCCGGCGAGCCGGAGTGGCCGTCGCCCTTCGGTCCCGGCCGTCCCGGCTGGCACATCGAGTGCTCGGCCATGATCGAGACCGTGCTGGGTCTGCCGGTGGACATCCACGGCGGCGGCCACGACCTGATCTTCCCACACCACACCAACGAGATCGCCCAGGGCTGCCGCGCGTGCGGCTCGCAGGAGCCGACGGACTACGCCCGCTACTGGATGCACAACGGCTTCCTGACGCTCGACCGCGAGAAGATGAGCAAGAGCGCGGGCGGCACGCTGCGGGTGCACGACCTGATCGAGACCGCGCCGGGCGAGGCGCTGCGCTGGGCGCTGCTGTCCGCGCATTACCGCGCGCCGCTGGACTGGACGGACGAGCTGGTCGCGCAGAGCAAGCGGTCGCTCGACCGGCTCTACGGCGTGCTGCAGGACGCGCACCGCCTGCTGAAGCGCCAGCCGCCCCCGCCGACGACGGAGGCGCCGCTCGAAGACATGGTCGCGAGTGCGCTGGAGAACGACCTCAACACGCCCGAGGCGCTGGCGCAGCTCTTCGACCTCGCCGACGCGCTCCGCCAGTCGGTGATCGGCGCGGACCTCGGCGGCGTCGCGCGCGGCGTGCGCACGCTGGTCGATGCGGCGGAGGTGCTGGGCCTCCTTCAGCAGGACCCGGACGCCTGGTTCGCGGGCGACGCCACCGACGACCTGAAGGAGAAGGTGGAGGCGCTCATCGCCGCGCGGATCGAGGCGCGCCAGGCGAAGGACTGGCCCGCGGCCGACCGCATCCGCGGCGAGATCACCGCGCTCGGCGTGGAGGTGCTCGACGGGTCGGGCGGCGCGGTGAGCTGGCGCATGAAGGACTGAGGCGGCGCTCCGCCCGCGGGTGGGGCTCGGTCGCGCCGTCTCCCGGTCAGGCTCCCGTCGTCTCCGGCTCCGCGTCCACCTCCGCCGGGTCGATGTCGTACCGGCGCGAGCAGTACTCGCACGTCACCACGATCCGACCGTCCTCCAGCATGTCGGCGCGGTCCTCGGCGGGAAAGGTGCGGAGCATGCCCAGGATGCGGTCGGTGTCGCAGCGGCAACGGGCGACCAGGGGCTTGGCGGGGAACAGGCGCACGCCGTCTTCGTGGAACAGGCGATACAGCAGGGTCTCGGGGGAGATGGTCGGGTCTACCAGCTCGTCCTCGCCCAGGGTGTCGAACAGGGCGCGCACGTGGTCCCACGCCTCGGTGGTGTCGCCGCGCGCGTCGTCGGAGGCGATGTTCTGCAGGATGGCCCCGCCCGCACGCCAGGAGCGGCCGGCCTCGTCGTGCAGCTCGGCCACGGCCAGGCGCACGCGTGTGGGCGTCTGCTCCGACTGGCCGAAGTACTGCTCGGCGCACAGGGCGAGCGTTTCGCCCTCGATGGGCACGATGCCCTGCTGGCGCTCCTTCATGTCGGCGGGGTCGAGCGTCATCACGAACAGGCCCTCGCCCAGCAGCGTCCGCGCGCCCGGACGGGCGAAGCCGCGTGAGGCTTCCGCCACCCGCCCCGCGTCGAAGCGGCAGTAGCCGCGCAGGGCGCCGGAGGTGTCGTAGTCGGCGACCACGTAGGCGACCGGGCCGTTCCCCTGCGCCTGCACGATCAGCCGGCCCTCGAACTTCAGGCTGGCCCCGACGAGCGCCGCGAGGGCGCAGGCCTCGCCGAGCAGGTTGGCGACCGGCTCGGGGTAGTCATGGCGGGAGAGGATCTCGTCGACCACCTCGCCCAGGCGCACGACGCGGCCGCGGGCCGGGTGGTCCTCGATGGAGAAGGCGGCGACGAGGTCGTCTTCCGGCTGGACAGAGGGCTGGGTCATGTCGGGGCGTCCCGCGCCGCGGGCGCACGGGCGCGGGCGGCGGCGTGTGGGGTGAGGTTCGGGGTCGAGGCGGATGTGGGAACGCGCCGCGTCGACGCCAAGCCGGCCGCCTTGCCCGGTCGCCGGGCCGGGTCTAGACCCCGCGCCGGTTTCCTCCCCAGCCAACACGGAGTTCCCATGGCCCGCGCCAAAATCGCGCTCGTCGGCGCCGGCATGATCGGCGGCACGCTCGCCCACGTCTGCGCGCGCGAGGCGCTGGGCGACGTGATCCTGTTCGACATCGCCGAGGGCGTGCCGCAGGGCAAGGCTCTGGACATCGCCCAGGCCTCGACCGTGTTCGACTCGGACGTCAGCCTGAAGGGCGCCAACGCCTACGAGGACATCGCCGGGGCCGACGTGGTGATCGTCACCGCCGGCGTGCCGCGCAAGCCCGGCATGAGCCGCGACGACCTCCTGGGCATCAACCTCAAGGTGATGAAGGCCGTGGGCGACGGCCTCAAGGCGCACGCGCCCGACGCCTTCGTGATCTGCATCACCAACCCGCTGGACGCCATGGTCTGGGCGCTGCGCGAGTTCTCCGGCCTGCCGGCGGAGAAGGTGGTGGGCATGGCCGGCGTGCTCGACAGCGCACGCTTCGCCCTGTTCCTGAGCGAGAAGCTGGGCGTTTCGGTGCAGGACGTGCACGCCTGGACGCTCGGCGGCCACGGCGACGACATGGTGCCCATGACGCGCTACTCGACCGTCGGCGGCCTGCCGCTGAACGTGCTGGTCGAGCAGGGCGCGCTCAGCCAGGAGGAGCTGGACGTCATCGTCAAGCGCACCCGCGGCGGCGGCGGCGAGATCGTGGCCCTGCTGAAGACCGGCTCCGCCTTCTACGCTCCGGCGGAGAGCGCCGTCGCGATGGCGAAGAGCTACCTGTACGACCAGAAGCGCGTGCTGCCCTGCGCGGCGCACCTGACGGGCCAGTACGGCCAGAACGACATGTACGTGGGCGTGCCGGTGGTGATCGGCGCCGGCGGCGTCGAGCGGATCGTCGAATTCCCCATGGACGAGACGGAGACGGCCATGTTCGCCAAGTCGGTCGAGTCCGTGCGCGGGCTGGTGGAGGCCTGCAAGGGCATCGACACCTCCCTCGGCGCCGTCTGATGGACGGCGAGGGCGCGCCGCGGGTCCGTCGGGAGGTGCGCCTCTCGGCGGACGACCCGTGCGGCATCGGCGTCCTCGCCACCGCCATGGAGCCGGCCCTGCTGGAGGCGGCGGGGCCGGACGTCTCCTGCGTGTCGATCTCGCTCGAGTTCGCCAAGACGCCCGACCCGGGGGCCGTGCTGTACGTGGAGGCGTGGGTGGAGCGCATCACCCGCACGCTCGTGTTCGCCGCCGCTGAGGCGCGGGCGGACGGGCAGGCCACGGGCGCCGCCAGCGCCATCTTCAGCCGTCCGGAATCCGGAGGCGGGCGTTAGCACGGCGTTTGCGGGAAGGGGCGCAAGCCTCCCGTTCCTGGACGCGCGCATGCCGACCAACCTGCCCCAGCTGACCGCCTTCCGCTTCCTCGCCGCGGCGTGGGTGGTGCTGTACGGCTTCGTCCCGCTGCTGCGGCCGGAGGCGGGCTTCGGGCCGCTCCCGCCCCTGCTGGACAAGGGCTACCTGGGGGTGGAGCTGTTCTTCACCCTGTCCGGCTTCATCCTGAGCCACGTCTACGGCGCGGCCTGGGGCGAGGGGCGGTTCCGCTACGGATCGTTCCTGTGGGCGCGGTTGGCGCGCATCTACCCGCTGCACCTGGCCACCCTGGCGGCCATGGGGATCATGGCGGCCGCGGCGACGGCGGTCGGCCTCGCGCCGAACCACGACGTGGCCTCGGCTGCGGCGCTGCCCGCCAACCTGACGCTGACCAACGCCTGGGGGCTGTCCCCCGCCGCGTCGTGGAACCACCCGTCGTGGTCGATCTCGGCCGAGTGGGCCGCCTACCTCGCCTTCCCGGCGTTCGCGGCCGTCGCCTGGCCGCTGCGGAGGAGGCCCGTCGCGGCCCTGGCCGGCGCACTGCTGGTGCTCTTCGGCGCCTACGCCCTGTTCCCGCTCGCCGCCGGCTTCCCCCTGACGCGCGCAACCATCGCCTGGGGCGCGCTGCGCGTCGCGCCTCCCTTCCTGTACGGCTGCGCCCTGCACCTGGCCTGGCGCGCGCGCCCTGCTCCGTCGACGCGAGAAGCGGGGCTGGCCGTCGTGCTCTTCGCCGCCATGCTGGGCACGGCCGTGCAGGCCGGAGCGGCCGACGCGGTGATCGTGGCGGCCGGCGGCGGGCTGATCCTGGCGCTGGCGTCGCTGGCCGGCTCCGGCTCGCGCGTGCTCGCCTCCCCCGCGTGGGTCTGGCTCGGCGAGGTCAGCTTCGCCCTCTACATGGTCAAGGCGCCGTGGGAGCTCCTAGGCGGCAACCTGGTCAAGCACGCCCTGCACCTGGCCGACGGCGCGCCCTGGCCGCTGCTGCCCTGGCTGCTGTTCGTGGCCGCCTCCCTGCCCGTGGCGGCGCTGGCGCACCACCTGGTCGAGCGCCCCGCCCGCGTGGCGCTCCGCCGCCTGGCGGAGCTGCGGCCGACCCGCCCCCGCGAGGACGAGGCACGCCGCCTGACAGGCGCCGGAGGGTAGCCGGTTCGCTGTACGCGCGACGAAACACCACGCAATCCAGCGTGATTACCGAATGTTCACTCCCCTCACGCGACGGTAGCCTCCTTGCATCGGTGAACGAGTAAGGCCTGCACCCCATGCGTCAGCGTTCGATCGCCGCGGCGGTAGCCGCGACCCTCGCGCTCTCGTTCTCCGGCGCCGCGCATGCGGCCGCCGCGGACGTCCCCTCCGCCGCCGACGCCTGGAGCGCCGTCGCCAAGTCGGTGAACTCCGGATGGCAGTGCGCGCAGTTCGCCCGCCTGTTCAGCGGCATCAACATCGTCGGCGACGCCTGGACGTGGTGGGACAAGGCCAGCGGCAAGTACGCCAAGGGCTTCACGCCGCAGCAGGGCTCGGTGCTGGTGTTCCGGCCCAACGGCGCCATGCGCCTGGGCCACGTGGCCGTGGTCAGCCAGGTGCTGACGGACCGCATCATCCAGGTGACCCACGCCAACTGGAGCCTGATCGGCGGCCGCCGCGGCCAGGTCGAGAAGGACGTCACCGTGGTCGACGTGTCGGACGCCGGCGACTGGAGCCGCGTGAAGGTGTGGTTCGACCCGACGGGCAACCTGGGCACGACCAGCTACCCGACCTACGGCTTCATCTACAAGGCGCTGGACTCGCTGCACCGCGTCGCCAGCGCGGTCGGCCAGGGCGAGTGACGCCCACCGGCGGCTAGTCCGCCGCCGCCTCGATCCGCCCGTCGGGGTGAAGCGCCGCGCGCTTCATGCCGCTCGACCGGTGCGGCGTCACGACCCGGCCCGCCTCGTCCACGGCGATCAGGCCGCCGTCGCCGCCCGCCTCCGCGATCTCGGCGAGCGCGGCCGCGGCCGCCTCCGCCACGTCCTCCCCGCCGAAGCGCATGCGGTGCGCGAGCTGCGCCGCCGCCGCCGTGCGCAGGAAGACTTCGCCCTGGCCCGTGCAGCTGGCGGCCACGCGGCGGTCGGCCCAGACGCCCGCGCCGGGAACGGGACTGTCGCCGACGCGGCCCTCCAGCTTGCCGAACACGCCCGCGGTGGAGGTGGCCGCCGCCAGCCGTCCCTCCCCGTCGCGCACCACGCAGCCCACGGTGCCGTGCGCCAGGGCGTCAGGGGCGAAGTTGCGCTCGCCGCCGCCCGCGCGCGTGAACCAGGCGTCCGGGTCGGCCACGCGGGCGAGCCCCTGCTCCGCGGCGAAGGCGGCCGCGCCGCGGCCGGCGAGCATCACGTGCGGCGTCCGCTCCATCACCGCGAGGGCGGCGAGCACCGGGCTCTCGAAGCCCTCCAGCGCCGCGACGCTTCCCGCCCGGCCGGCGGCCCCGTCCATCACCGCCGCGTCCAGCTCGTAGCGGCCCGCGGCGTTGGGCGAGGCGCCGCGGCCGGCGATGTACAGGCCGGACGCCTCGAGCGCGGCGACGGTCTCCACGACCACGTCCAGCGCCGCCGCGCCCGCGGCCAGCCGGTCGCGCCCCGCCTCGACCAGGCCGCGCATGTGGACGAGCTCGCGGACGTAGTCGCGGTCCGGGCGTGCGCCGGCCCCGCCATGGAGCGCCAGGGAGAAGACCATCGACAGGCTCGCGACCCCCGGCCTAAGTGCGCCGGAGCGCCCGCTTAGCGGCGCGCCCCAACGGACGCCAGGAGACGCGGATGAAGGCGGTGCTGTCGAAGGCCGTGGGCGGCCCCGAGACCCTGGTCGTCGAGGACGCCCCCGATCCCGTCGCGGGTCCCGGCCAGGCGGTGATCCGCGTGCGCGCCTGCGGCGTGAACTACCCCGACGTGCTGATCATCGAGGACAAGTACCAGTTCAAGCCGCCCCGCCCCTTCAGCCCCGGCGGCGAAGTCGCGGGCGAGGTGGAGAGCGTCGGCGAGGGCGTCACGGCCGTGAAGCCGGGCGACCGGGTGATCGGCTCGTCCGGCTGGGGCGGCATGGCCGAGAAGATCGTCGTCGACGCCAAGCGCTGCATCCCGATGCCGCCGCAGATGCCCTTCGACGAGGCCTCGGCCTTCATCCTGACCTACGGCACCAGCTGGCACGCCCTGAAGGACCGGGCGCAGCTCAAGGCGGGCGAGACCCTGCTGATCCTGGGCGCGGCGGGCGGCGTGGGCGTGGCCGCCATCGAGCTCGCCAAGGCCGTGGGCGCGCGCGTCGTGGCCGCCGTGTCCTCCGACGAGAAGGCGGCCTTCTGCCGCGAGCATGGGGCCGACGAGACGGTGGTCTACCCCACCGGGCCGTTCGACAAGGACGGGCGCAAGGCGCTGTCCGAGCTGTTCAAGGGCGCGTGCGGCAAGGACGGGGCGCACGTGGTCTACGACGCCGTCGGCGGCGACTACGCCGAGGCGGCGCTGCGGGCCATCGCCTGGGAGGGCCGCTTCCTGGTGGTCGGCTTCCCGGCGGGCATCCCGTCGATCCCGCTCAACTTGGCGCTGCTCAAGGGCTGCCAGATCGTGGGCGTGTTCTGGGGCGCCTGGGCCGCGCGCGACCCGGCCGCCTTCGCGGCGAGCGTGCAGGAGCTGATGGCGCTGTACACGGACGGCAAGATCAGGCCGACCGTCTCCGGCCGCTACCCGCTGGAGCGCGCCGGCGACGCCATCCGCGAGCTGGCCGACCGTCGCGCGCAGGGCAAGCTCGTGGTCACGATGGACTGACCGTGGCCGCCACGCTCGACATGACCTGGGGCCAGGGCCTGGACCCCGCGCAGGTGGCCGGCGTGCTGCGCCGCTTCGGCCGCGCGCACCTGCCCGGCGTGCTGCCCGACGCCACGGCCCGCGCCCTGCACCGCAGCCTGATCGCCGAGGTCCCGTTCCGCCGCCATCTCGCGGCGGGCGACCGCCACGTGACCATGCCCATGGACGCCTTCGAAGCCCAGCCCGAGGCATGGAAGGCCGAGGTGTACGGCGCTGTCCGGACGGCGGCGGCCGCCGGCTTCTCCTACCTGTTCGACAATTACGCCCTGGCCGAGGAGATCGAGGGCGGGACGCGGCTGGGACTGGCCGTGGAGCAGGTCTACGACGCCCTGAACTCGCCGGCCGGGCTGAAGTGGCTGCGGCTGATCACGGGCGAGCCCCGCTGCGCATACGTCGACGCCCAGGCCACGCGCTTCCTCGCGGGCCACTTCCTGACGCAGCACGACGACGACGTGTCGGGCAAGGACCGGCTGTTCGCCTACGTGCTGAACCTCACGCCCGAGTGGCGGGCGGACTGGGGCGGGCTGCTGCTGTTCACCGACGGGGACGGCCACGTGTCCGAAGGCTACACGCCCGCGTTCAACGCCCTGAACCTGCTGCGCGTGCCGCAGGAGCACCTGGTGACTGAGGTGGCGAGCTACGCGCCCGGCGCGCGCCTGTCGATCACCGGCTGGATCCGCTCGCGCCGCCCCGCCAAGGGCGCCGCCTAGCCCAGCGGCAGGAGCGGCCACGCCAGGACGAGCGCCGCGCCTGAGCGCAGGGCGCGCTGCGCCCGGCCCATCCCCTCCGCCGGCCCCGTCAGCCACGCCAGCGCGGTCGCGGCCGACCACAGGGCGACCGCCGCGGCGAACGGAAGCGCCAGGTCCGCGATCGGCTGCGCCCCCGCCCCGAGTGCGGCGGCGGCCAGCAGCAGCACGGGCGCGGGCGCCAGCGCGCCCATCTCGCCGCGCGGGCGACGGCCCCGCAGGAGCAGCGCGCCGCCGCCGGCCAGCACCGCTAGCGCCTCCGCGGCCCGCCAGGGCTGGCGCACGAGCAGCCCGGGCGAGGCGAGCTCCCACATGGCGGCGGCGAGCAGGAGCTCGGCGAGGAGCGTCAGCGTCCACCCGCCCACGCCGGCCTCGCGGCCGTCGAGCGCCAGGGCGTCGGCGACGGCGAAGGCCAGCAGAGCGGCGGCGGGCGGCGGCGGCGCGCCGGCCAGCCGCAGCGCCACGGCCAGCGCTCCGGCCGGCGCGGCGCGGAGCAGCCGCCGCACGCCGGGCGGCGTCCCCGACGCGGGCGCGGCGAGGTCGAGGAACGCGAGGAGGACGGCCGCCCCGGCGGCGACGCCGGCCGGGGTCACGCCTCGCCCGCGAGCCGCTCGATCTGCGCACGCGCCGCCTCGCGGTGCTCCGGCTTGATGGACCGGCGGGCGAGCGCCACCGCGGCCGCGATCACCGCGGCGTCGTCGGTGAACCCGACGCCCGGCAGGAAGTCGGGGATGACGTCGAACGGCAGGACGAAGTAGGCCAGCGCCGCCAGGAGGATCCCCTTGGTGGTCGCGGGCGTCTCGCGGTCGAGCGCGCAGAAGTAGAGCGCCACAGCGTCCTCGGCGAACGGGATGTGGCGCACCACGCGCCTCAGCTTGGGCCAGAAGCCGCGCCGCACCAGCGTGGCGTTCACCTTCACCACGTGCGGGACGAGCGCCCGCGAAGGGTCGAGCGGGACGGAGGGGTCGAACGCGGGCTTGGCGTCGGCGGCGCTCACGGTGCTACAGCCTCCTCACAACGGGGCGGAGAAAACGCCCGATCTCGGGAGAAATCCATGCGCATCGACGGCGATGTGGCGGCGATCGTCACTGGCGGGGCCTCGGGCCTGGGGCTCGCGACGGCCAAGGCGCTGGCGCAGGCGGGCGCCAAGGTCGCGATCTTCGACCGCAACGCGGAGGCGGGCGAGCGCGAGGCGGCGGGCTTCGGCGGCGTGTTCTGCGAGGTGGACGTGACCAGCGACGCCAGCGTCGACGCCGGCTTCACCAAGGCCCGCGCCGCGCACGGGCAGGAGCGCGTGTGCGTCAACTGCGCCGGCGTCGGCAACGCCGCGAAGACCGCCGGGCGCAAGCGCGACACGGGCGAGATCACCGCCTTCCCGATGGACCGGTTCGAGTTCGTCATCCAGGTCAACCTGATCGGCACCTTCCGCGTCATGTCCAAGAGCGCGGCCGGTATGCTGACGCTCGACCCCGTCGGAGACGATGCGGGGGGTGAGCGCGGGGTGATCGTGAACACCGCCTCGGTCGCCGCGCAGGACGGGCAGATGGGGCAGGCCGCCTACTCCGCGTCCAAGGGCGGAGTGGTGGCGCTGACGCTGCCCGTGGCGCGCGACCTCTCGGGCGAGGGGATCCGTGTCAACGTCATCATGCCCGGCATCTTCGAGACGCCGCTCATGCTCGGCGCAGGCGACAAGGTGGTCGAGGCGCTGGGCGCGTCCGTGCCCTTCCCCAAGCGCCTGGGCCGCCCGCCCGAGTACGCATCCCTGGTGCTTGAGATGGTGCGCAACGGCTACTTCAACGGCGAGGCCGTACGGCTGGACGGCGCCATCCGCATGGCGGCGCGCTGAGGCGACCGGGCGGGCCCGTGCGGCCCGCCCTCCGGCGTCAGGTCGGCAGCTGGATCGTCGGCCGCAGGTTCTGATCGACCTGGCGGGCGTCGAAGGCGCGCCGGTCGTTCGCGGGTTTCGCGCCATGGCCCATGAGCACCTCGACCGAGGCGTCGTAGCGGGTCACCTGCTGCACGTCGAAGTTGTTGAAGCCGCCGAAGCCGCCGCCGAAACCTCCAAACCCGCCATATCCGCCGTAGCCGTATCCCCAGCCGCCGTAGCCGCCGCGGTACAGGCCCCAGTAGGGGCTGAAGGCGCCGCCGCCGAACCCGCCGTAACCGTACGGGCCATAGCCGAGGCTGTCGCCGTAGTAGCTGTCCTTGCGCTCGGTGTGCCGGTCCACGGTGGTGAACCAGTCGAAGCCGCTCTGCAGCGTCACCTCGGCGGTGCGGAACAGGAGATAGCGCTCGACCCGCTCGCGCGAGGTCAGAGAGTTGCCGCGGAAGCCGATGCGGAAGCGGTTCTGCTCGAGCCGTTGGTCGTAGAAGCCGCCGGACGCGTGGTTGTTGTGCACGCCGAGCGGTTGATAGGGAGTCGCGGTCTCGCACGCGCTGAGGCTCAGCGCGCCGGCGGCCGCGGCCAGGAGAAGCAAGCGCTTCATGGGGTTCGGGAACTCCGAAGAGAGGTGAAACTCGCCCTTGATCCCGAAATGGGGACTCGCGGCGGTTGTTCCAGCCTCAGCGGCGCGTGAGCGCGATCAGCGCTGCGGCCAGGAGCAGCAGGGCGCCGGAGACCACCGCGAACGCGCGCGCGCCCTGAGGCGACCTCAGCCGATCTGCGAGCGCGGCCCCGCCCAGGCCGTAGGCGGACAGGCCCACCGCGTCGAGCGCCACGGCCGCGGCCGCCAGCAGCATCAGCTGGGGCGGCAAGGGCCGGTGCAGGTCCAGGAAGGGCGGCAGGATGGAGGAGAAGAACAGCACCATCTTCGGGTTGGCGAGCTGCACGGCGAGGCCGTCCGCGAAGGCGGCGCGTCCGGCGCGCACGGGGCCGCCGCCCGCGAACGCCGCCCGCCCGCCCAGTCCCGCCCACAGCTTCCCGGCGCCCAGCCAGACCAGGTAGGCGACGCCGAACCAGGCCAGCACCACGAACAGCCAGGGCGCGGCGGTCATCAGCGCGCCGAGGCCCAGGCCCGCGGCGGCGAACCAGGTCAGGCTCGCCGCCGTGATCCCGGCGACTCCGAGCAGCACGCCGCGCACGCCGCGGTGCACGCCGTTGGCGATGGAGAACAGCACCGCCGGGCCGGGCGTGACCGCGAGCACGGCCATCACGCCCAGGAACAAGGCGAAGCGCGCGGGGTCGACGGGGAGGGCCACCGGCGGCGGTTAGGGCACCGCGCCGCCGGGGCGCAAGGTCAGCGGTCGGCGTGCTCGCGTTCCAGCTCGCGCTGGGCGGCGCGGAGCTCCTCCTGCATGGCGCGCATCTCCTCGCGCATGCGGTCGAGCTCGGCGCGGCCGGGGCCTGCGCGCAGGCGCTCCAGCCCGGCCATGTCCTGCGGCGACAAGCGCGCCGCCTCGATCGCATGGCGGGCGGCCTCGCGCGCCTGGGCGGCGGCGGCGAGCCCCTCGGCGCGGGCGCGTTCTCCGGCCTCCCGGCCGCGGGCGCCCGCGGCCATGGCCTCCGCCCGGGCGCGCTCGCCGGCCGCCCGGCCCTCCGAGGCCGCACGCTCGCCCTCGCGGCGCGCCCGCTCCCCCTCGAGGCGGGCGCGCTCACCATCCGCACGGGCGCGTGCGCCTTCCACGCGCGCTTCGGCCAGCAGCCGGTCGGCCTCCTCGCGCGTCACCGGGCCGTCGCTGTAGACCTGGACGTCGCGGCCCTGTCCGTCCCTGTAGCTCAGCACCGCAGCGCCCGATCTTCCGCCGGGCGCACGGGCGACCACCGTCACGCGGTGGCCGTCGACGCTGCGGGTGATCACCGTCGAGCGGCCTGCGCCCCACTCGCCGAAGCCGCCGGGCGGCGCGGGCGGGACCGGGGCCGCGAGCGCCGTCGGTGGCATGGGGGGAGCGGGGGGTGCCGGCGGCGCGGGGAGGGCCGCAGCCGTGGCGGCGAGCAACAGACCTTTGACGAACATGGACCTTCTCCTTGAGCGTGTGCGCTCACGCGAAGGTGGACGAACCCCGCCCGGCGGGCACGTTAAGTCTCGGAGAGGTGGATTACGTCTTGGACATCACGCCGCCGACCCTGGTCCCGGTGGAGAGCTCAGCGATCGCGGCGATCGGCTACGACGCGACGTCGCGCAGTCTGTTCGTGCGCTTCCGTGCCGGCGGTCTCTACGCCTACCTGGACGTGCCGGAGCCGGTCGCGCGCGCGTTCCAAGCCGCTCCGTCGAAGGGCGGCTTCTTCCAGGACCGGATCGATCCCGTGTTCCGCTACGCGCGGCTGGAGGCCTGAGCCGCTTGCGCGGCGCGCCGGTCGCGTCCGGCCAGCACGCGCAGGCGCAGGGCGTTGAGCCGGATGAAGCCCGCCGCGTCGCGCTGGTCGTAGGAGCCGGAGCCCTCTTCGAAGGTGACGAGGTCCTGGTCGTAGAGGGCGTAGGGGCTCTCGCGGCCGATCACGGTCACCGTGCCCTTGTAGAGCTTCACGCGGACCCTGCCGGCCACATGCGCTTGGCTGAGGTCGATGGCGGCCTGCAGCATCTCTCGCTCGGGGCTCCACCAGAAGCCGTTGTAGATGAGCGACGCGTAGCGGGGCATCAGCTCGTCTTTCAGGTGCATCGCGCCACGATCCAACGTGATGCTCTCGATGCCGCGGTGCGCGTGCAGCAGGATCGTGCCGCCCGGCGTCTCGTAGACACCGCGGCTCTTCATGCCGACGAAGCGGTTCTCGACCAGGTCGAGGCGGCCGACGCCGTTGTCGTGGCCGAGCTGGTTGAGCCGGGTCAGCATCTCGGCGGGCGACAGGCGCTGGCCGTCGAGCGCCACGGGGTCGCCGCGCTCGAACTCCAGCTCGAACACGGTGGGCGTGTCCGGCGCGTCTTCGGGCGCGATCGTGCGCATGTGCACGAATTCGGGTGCCTCCTGCGAGGGGTCCTCCAGCACCTTGCCCTCGCTGGAGCTGTGCAGGAGGTTGGCGTCGACGGAGAAGGGGGCGTCGCCGCGCTTGTCCTTGGCGATGGGGATCTGGTTCTTCTCGGCGAAGTCGAGCAGCGCCTCGCGGCTCTTGAACTCCCACTCGCGCCAGGGGGCGATGACGCGGATGTCGGGCTCGAGTGCGTAATAGCCGAGCTCGAAGCGGACCTGGTCGTTCCCCTTGCCCGTGGCCCCGTGGCACACGGCGTCGGCGCCCACCTGCCGGGCGATCTCGATCTGGCGCTTGGCGATCAGCGGCCGCGCGATGGAGGTGCCCAAGAGGTACTGGCCCTCGTACACCGTGTTGGCGCGGAACATCGGGAACACGAAGTGCCGCACGAACTCCTCGCGCAGGTCGTCGATGAAGATGTTCTCGGGGCGGATGCCCAGGAGCTCGGCCTTGCGGCGCGCGGGTTCCAGCTCCTCGCCCTGGCCCAGGTCGGCGGTGAAGGTCACCACCTCCGCGCCGTACTCCGTCTGCAGCCACTTCAGGATGATGGAGGTGTCGAGCCCGCCCGAGTAGGCGAGCACCACCTTCTTCACGGGGCGCGTGTCGGCGAACATGGCGGGCGTCCTTCGGGGAGAGGCGGCCTTAAAAGGCCTTGCGGGCGCGGCCGCAAGGCCGGAGCCTCCGCGCCATGCCGCCGGGTTGGACGCCGCTGAAAGCCAGGCTGTTCGGCGCCTTCATGGCGCTGGTGATCGGCGGCCTGGGCGCGGCGGTGGCGTGGCTGGTGGTCGACGCCTGCGTCCACGGCCGGATCGACGCAAGGCACGGGCCGGTGCTGCAGGCGCGCGAGCCGATCTACTTCGCCGTGGAGCTCACGATCCGCGTCGCGGCGGCGGCCGGGCTCCTGGCCATGGGCGCGTGGCTGGCGTGGCTCACGGCCTTCCCGCCGGAGGAGGCGCGGGCGCGCCGTCGCCAGCGACGGCAGGTCAGACGGTGACCTGCGCGCCCATCTCCACCACGCGGCCGGGCGGGATGCGGAAGAAGTCGGTCGGATTGGCGGCGTTCTTGAGCAGGAAGATGTAGATGTTGTCCTGCCAGAGCGGCATGCCGCTCTGCGCCGAGGGCACCACCGAGCGCCGGCCGAGGAAGAAGGACGTCGACATGATGTCGAACTTCAGCCCCTGCTTGCGGCACACGCCCAGCGCCTTGGGCACGTTGGGCGTCTCCATGAAGCCGTAGTTGACCACGACCTTGCGGAAGTCGTCGTTGATCGGGAAGATCTTCACGCGTTCGCTCTCCGGCACGCGCGGTGTCTCGGCGGTGCGCACGGTCAGGATCACGTTTTTGTCGTGCAGGACCTTGTTGTGCTTCAGGTTGTGCATCAGCGCGACCGGGGCCACGTCGGGGTCGCTGGTCAGGAAGATGGCGGTGCCCGGCGATCGGTGCGGGCGCCGCGCGCCCAGCATGCTGATCAGGTCGGCGATAGGGATGGCCTCGCGCCGCGTCTTGTCCGTCAGGATCTGCGAGCCGCGCACCCAGGTCGACATGACGACGAACAGGCTGCCGCCCAGGAGCAGCGGGAACCAGCCGCCCGAGACGATCTTGAGCATGTTCGCCGCCAGGAAGGTGGCGTCGAGCGTCACCAGCGGGATGATGAGCAGGGCGGCCTGCCACAGCCTCCACTTCCACATACGCCGCACCACGATGAAGGCCAGGATGGTGGTCACCAGCATGGTGCCCGTCACCGCCAGCCCATAGGCGTGGGCGAGGTCGTCGGCGGTGCGGAACATGACCACCAGCAGCAGCACGCCCAAGAGCAGCAGGTTGTTGATCTGCGGCAGGAAGATCTGGCCGGACTGCGTCTGGCTCGTGCGCCGCACGTCCATGCGGGGGAGGAGGCCGAGCAGGATCGCCTGCTGCGTCAGCGAGAAGGCGCCGGTGATCACCGCCTGGCTCGCCACCACGGAGGCGAAGGTGGCCAGGAGCGCCAGGGGCAGGCGCACGTTCTCCGGCGCCATCATGTAGAACCAGTTGGCGTCGGCGAGGTGGCGGCCGGCCCCGTGCGCCGCGTGCAGGGCGCTGAGCACGAAGGCGCCCTGGCCCAGGTAGTTCAGCGCCAGCGCCGGCAGCACCAGGAACAGCCAGGTCGCCTGGATCGGCCAGCGGCCGAAATGGCCCATGTCGGCGTACAGCGCCTCGCCGCCCGTCACCGTCAGGAACACCGAGCCCAGCACCAGGAAGCCCGAGTAGCCGTGCGTTAGGATCAGGTGCACGCCATACCAGGGATTGAACGCCCAGAAGATCTCCGGCGCGTCCTTAATGTGCAGCACGCCCAGCGCGGCGATCACCGCGAACCACACCAGCATCACCGGCCCGAACAGGGCGCCGACGCGGGCCGTGCCCCGCGACTGCACCATGAAGAGGGCGAACAGGATCACCACGCTGATGATCATCACGAGCTCGGTGGTGACCTTCGGCCCGATGCCGGGCAGCGTCTTCAGCCCGTCCTCGGCGCCCAGAACCGAAACGGCCGGCGTGATGATGCTGTCGCCGTAGAACAACGCCGCGCCGACCAGGCCCAGCACGAAGATCGCGCGCGTGCGACGGCCCATGGCGCGCTGCGCCAACGCCATCAGCGAGAGGACGCCGCCCTCGCCCTTGTTGTCGGCGCGCATCAGGAACAGCACGTACTTGACCGTGACCACCAGGATCATGGCCCACAGGGCGAGCGAGACGACGCCGATCACCTCCGCATCGCGCGCTTGGCCGGCGATGGGCTGCAGGGCGGAGCGGAAGGCGTAGAGCGGGCTGGTGCCGATGTCGCCGTAGACGATCCCGGCCGAGCCGATCGCCAGGCCCAGGAACCCGGGGTGGCCCTTGCCTCGCGCATGGCCGTGCAGCACCGCGTCCTCGTTGGCGCGGGTCACGTCGGAGGCGGGAGGGTCGCAGGGCGGCGAGACGTGGAAGCCCGCCTTGTCCCCGGCGGACGGGAGGGGGGCGGCCGCCGCGCCGGCGTCGCCCACGGCTTCAGAAGCCATCGAACTCCTCCGAAGCGGAACACGCGGCCGGCGCCCCAACGGCGCGGCCCTCGGTCCCGCTTCACGCGCCCGATCGTCGGTGCGGGCGTCGAGATAGTCGTTTCCGGGCAAAGGTTCAACGCGCGGCGGCCGGCGACCGGGCTGCGCGTTGCGCGGGCGCGCGGGCGCACTACCTTTCTGCAACCGTGTCGGTCACGATCAGCCAGCCATGAGCGACAGCCAGCGCTTCCCCGTCGCGGCCCACGCGCTCGCCTATCTGGCCCACGCGGACGCCTTCACGCCCTGCTCGGCGGTGTCCTCGTCGGCGCTCGCCGCTTCGGTGCCGACCAATCCCGTGGTGGTGAGGCGGGTCACCGCGCTCCTCGCCAAGGACGGGCTGATCGGCACGCGCGCGGGCGCCTCGGGCGGCGCGTGGCTGCTGATGCGGCCCGAGCGCATCCCTCTCGACCGGGTGCTGCGCGCGGTGGGCGGGGGCGCGCACCTCGGCTGTCCGCCGCCGGGCGCACGGGGCTGCCCGGTGGGCGAACGCATTCCCGTGCAGCTGTCCGCAGCCATCGCGGCCGCCGGCGTCGCCGCCGCCGAGCGCCTGTCCCGGATCACCGTAGCGGACCTGCTGAAGGACGGCTGCTGCGCCGCGGCGGGTGTGTCCGCCGTGTCACAATGCGCTGGTGCGTGGCCGGAGACTCAGACAAGCTGAAACCGGGATGGTGAAGCGGCGTTCGCCATCGTGACCGCCGAGCGTCCGACTATCGAAAGCCTCTCCTCCATGGGCCGCCTGCGCATCATGATCGTCGAGGACGAGCTCCTGGTCGCCATGAACCTCGAGGACATGCTCGAAGGGTTCGGCTTCGAGGTGGTGGGGCCCTACCCGACGCTGGCCGAGGCGCGCGAGGCGTTGGAGGCCGACGACCTCGACGCGGCGGTGCTGGACGTGAACGTGCGCGGCGAGCTGGTCTTCCCGCTGGCGGAGGACCTCGTCGCCCGCGCGGTGCCCGTGGTGTTCTGCACCGGCTACGCCGAGACGGGCCGCTTTCCTCCGGGGTTGGCCGGCCTGCCGCGGGTGGCCAAGCCCTACACGCCCGAGGGGCTGCGCTCGGCGCTGGACGACGTCCTGGCGGCCTGATCGCTCAGGTCGGCGGCGTCTGTCCACGCCGACCGGCTCCAGTCGGCGGCGAAGTCGAGCTCCACCTCCAGGCCCGTCGGCGGGTAGGTCGTGCAGGCGCGGCCCTCGAGCTCGTAGCGCAGGCTGCGCTCGATCAGGGTGGCGCCGAAGCCGCGGCGCTGCGGCGCGACCACCGGCGGCCCGCCGCGCTCGCGCCAGTGCAGGTGGACGCGGCGCTCCGCGTTCACGCCCCAGCTCACCTCCACGGTCCCGCCGTCGCGGGACAGGGCGCCGTACTTGGCGGCGTTGGTGGCGAGCTCGTGGAACACCAAGCTCAGCGCCACGGCGGGCTTGGGCGGCAGCGGCAGCACGTCGCCGACCAGGCGGAAGCTGTCGCGGCCCTGGCCGAAGGGCCGGAGCGTGCGCTCCAGCACGCGCCGGATGTCGGTCTCGCCCCAGTTGGCTTCGAAGATCAGCCCGTTGGCGTCGGCCAGGGCGTTGAGGCGGCCGAAGAAGCCCTCCTCGAACTCCTCGAGCGTGGTGGCGCGCTTCAGCGTCAGCCGCGCGACGGAGACCACGGTGGCCAGCGTGTTCTTCACGCGATGGCTCAGCTCGGCGACCAGGAGCTTGCCGCGCTCGTCCGCCGCCCGTCGCTCGCGCCGCTCGCGCGCCTCGTCCAGCGCGCGGCGCACGGCCGAGGGCAGGCGCGTCAGCCGCTGCTTGAGCACGTAGTCGACTGCGCCCTCCTTCAGCGTCTCCACCGCGCGCTCCTCGCCCAGCACGCCGGACACGAAGATGAACGGCGTCTCGGGCGCGTGCCGGCGCGCCAGCGCCAGGGCCGCGAGGCCGTCGAAGCCCGGCAGCTGGTAGTCGGACAGGATCAGGTCGAAGCCGCCGCGCCGCAGCGCCGCCTCGAAGGCGACGGCGTCCATGACCTGCTCGACGTCCACCTCCACGCCGCCGCGGCGCAGCGCCATGACGATCAGCTCGGCGTCCAGCGCGCTGTCCTCGACGAACAGGAGCCTGACGGTCGCGTCGTGGCCGTGGGTCGACGAGCTCACGCGTCCCGCGACCGGGCGGGGCCTGGAGGGGGCGGCTCGTTCAGCAGCGCCCAGAAGATCCCGAGCTCCTGGATGGCGTGAAAGAACTCCTGGAACTCCACGGGCTTCACCACGAACGCGTTCACGCCCAGCTCATAGGACCGCACCACGTCCTGCTCTTCGCGCGAAGAGGTGAGCATGACGACGGGGATCTGCCGATGGCGCGGGTCGCGCTTGACCTGCTCGAGCACCTCCAGCCCGTCCACCTTGGGCAGCTTGAGGTCGAGCAGCACCACGGCCGGGTCGCCGGGCGGGTGGTCGGCGAAGGCTCCTCGGCGCTCGAACCAGTCCAGCGCCTCGGCCCCGTCGCGCGCCACCACGATCTCGTTGGCCAGCTGGCACTTGGCCAGGGCGGCGAGCGTCAGCTCCAGGTCGCGGGGGCTGTCCTCGACGAGCAGGATGGGTCGAAGGTCAGCCACGAGCACGCTCCTCTGAGCCGCGTTCGGCGGCGCCGGCGCGTGTCCTGCGGGGCAGGGCGAAGCGGAAGGTCGCACCGCGCCCGGGCTCCGCCTCGGCCCAGATGCGTCCGTCATGGCGCTCCACGATGCGGCGCGCCAGGGCCAGGCCGATGCCCGTGCCCTCGAACTCCTCCGCGCGGTGGAGGCGCTGGAAGACGCCGAACAGCTTGTCGACGTAGGCCATGTCGAAGCCGACGCCGTTGTCGGCGACAGTGAACACGACTTGGTCGGGCAGGGTCTCGCCCGACACGGCGACCACCGCGGGGCTGCGCCCGCGCGAGTACTTCAGGGCGTTGTCGACGAGGTTCAGCAGCACCTGCCGCAGCATGGACGGGTCGCCGTAGGCGTTGGGCAGCGGCTCCACCCTCCACTCCACCTCGCGGCCGGTCCACTCGGGCTCCAGCGAGCGCCGCACCTCGTCGAACAGCTTGGCGGTGTCGATGCGCGCGCGCGCGAGGCTGGCGCGGCCCAGGCGCGAGAAGGCCAGCAGGTCGTCGACCAGCCGCCCCGCCGACAGCGCCGACTCGCGGATCGACCGCAGGTAGTGCTGCGAGGGGCCGGACAGCTGGGGCTCGCGCTCGCCCAAGAGCTCCGCGTACCCGACGATGTGGCGGAACGGGGCGCGCAGGTCGTGGCTGACCGAGTAGCTGAACGCCTCCAGCTCCTTGTTGGACTTCTGCAGCTCGTCCGACAGCTCGGCGCGCTCCTCGGCGCGGTGCAGCACCAGCTCGATGACGGACTGGCGGAAATCCGTCACCGCCTGGAGTTCGGAGGCGCGCCAGGGGGCCGCGCGGCCGCGCACAAGCTCCTTCCACTGGTTGAAGGAGCTGCGCGGGTGCAGCCGGCCGGGGGTCCCGTCCATGGGCGCGCCCGTCGCGGCCTTGCGGGGGTCGCCGCCCCACGCGACGGTGCGCACCACCTCCGGGCGGAACCACAGCAGGTAGCGGGGCCGCAGCGTGGAGAGGGACACGGCCAGGAGGCCGCTGGCCCGGTCGGCGTAGCGGTCCGCGCCGGGCGCCTCCGCGCCCAGCGTCTCCGTGTGGAACAGCTCGCCCGGGTGTTCGCGATGCAGCCAGGCGATCAGGCTGCGGACGTCCTCCTCCGGCGGGGTGTCGCCCGCCAGGCGCAGCCCCCCGTCGCCGACCACCGCGGCCCCCGTGGCGTCGGCCAGCGCGAGCCAGGCGTCCGCCCCGTCGGCGAGGCCGTCGGCGAAGTCGCCCTGGCGTGACATGCGGGCCAGGAGCTCGGCCTCCAGGTCCTTCAACGCGATCCGCTCGGCGGCGTTGGCGGCGCGGTCGAGCGCGCCCAGCCGCAGGCCCAGCACCTGGCTCAGCAGGTCGCAGGCGTTGCGCACCGGCGCCGTCACCCGCCGCGGCTCGCGGTTGTGGCAGGAGATCAGGCCCCAGAGCGCCCCGTCCACCAGGATGGAGACGGACATGGAGGCGCCCGTGCCCATGTTGCGCATGTACTCCAGGTGCACGGGCGAGACGTGGCGCAGGCCCGCATCCGACAGGTCCGTGACCTCGCCGGTGTCCGGATCGGCGGCGGGGAGCAGCGGCGACGGCTCGTAGCTGGAGGCGGCGATCAGGCGCAGCCGGTTGCGGCGGTACAGCTCGCGCGCCTGCGCCGGGATGTCGGAAGCCGGGAAGCGCAGGTGCAGGTAGGAGGGCAGCGGGCCGGCGCGGGCCTCGGCGATGACCTGGCCGTTCCAGTCCGCGTCGAAGCGGTAGATCATCACCCGGTCGAGCCCGGTCAGGTCGCGGACCACGTGTGCGGCGGTCCGGGCGAGGCTGGCGAGGTCGGCGGACGCGTCCATGCGCTCGATGCCGGCGCGGATGGCGGGATAGAGCGTCTCCAGGGTCTCGGTGCGCTCGCCCGGCTCGAACTCCACCAGCAGGCGCGCGCCCGAACGGTGGGCGGCCACGTCGAACGCCCGGCCGTCCTGGCGCTCGACCCGGTCGACCAGGGCGGGCTGGTCGCCGTCTCGCCACGCACCCAGGAGCCGCTCCAGCGCCGCGCCGAGCCGGTCTCCGTCGAGCAGGCCGTCGAGGAAGGCCGCGGCGTTGGCGCTGCGCTGGCGCACGGCGAGGGTCTCGGCGTCGAGCACCAGTAGCGCGCCGTGGGGCTGGATCGCGCCAGGGGTGCGGATCGGCTCGCGCGCGCAGACGTCGAGGTCGAGGTCCTGCAGGGTCGGCGTGGCGGAGACGTCGGGCGGCACGCGCAGAGCCCTAGTCCATGCTGGCGAGGATGTCGCCGATCTCCAGCCAGGCGAAGGCGACGGAGCTGTCGGCGACGCCATAGGGCACGAACAGCCGCCGCCCGACGGCCATGCCTCCGCAGGTGTAGACCACGTTGGGCACGTAGCCCTCGCGGTCCTCGTCCGAGGGCGAGATCAGCGGCGTGGGTGTGCGCGCCAGCACCTTGGACGGATCCTCCTTGTCCAGGAGCGCGGCGCCGATGGCGTACTGGCGCATGGCGCCGACGCCATGGGTGAGCAGCAGCCAGCCCTCGTCGATCTCGATGGGCGAGCCGCAATTGCCCATCTGCACGAGGTCCCACGGATACTCCGGGCCGAGCAGCTTCTGGCCCTCGCCCCAGGTGAACAGGTCGTCCGACTGCAGGAAGAACAGGTTCTCGCCGTCCTGGCGGCCGATCATGCAGTATCGGCCGCCGACCTTGCGCGGGAACAGGGCCATGCCCTTGTTGCGGGCCGCGGGCCCATGGATCGTACACAGGCGGAAGGTCTTGAAGTCGCGGGTGACCAGCATCTCGCTGGCGATGTCCTTGCCCGAGTAGGCGGTGTAGGTGCCCAGCCACACCGGCCCCTCCTCGTCGTGCATGGCCACGAGGCGCAGGTCCTCCAGCCCGTTCCGTTGCTGGTCGGTGAAGGGGAAGATCACCGTGCCGGAGAGGGTGGCCTCGTAGAAGCGCTCCGCCTGCGTGCACATGTCGTTCTCGGGCGACGCCAGCTCGGTGGCGCGCGCGGCGATGGAGAAGGGCGGCTGCGGCAGGAGGTCGAAGCCGCCGTCGTGGGTGATGATGCCCTCGCGGAAGGCGATGGAGCTGATGTGGCCCTCGCCCACGGCGCGCAGCGACATCACGAAACGCACCGATCCCGGTCGCAATCCGGACTGGTCGGGGTGAGCGACCACCGACGGATTCATCAGCGCGGCGGAGGTGTAGGAGTACTCGTGGCAGAAGTAGGCGCCGATCAGCTCCTTTTTCGGCTCGGGCAGGTCGTCGGGCAGGCCCAGCTCGGCGTGCACCTGCTCGAAGCGCTCGATGAACACGCGGCGCGTCTGCCAGTGGCGCGCGCCGAAGTCCTTGGACACCAGCCCGAGCTCGGCCTGGGTGGTGCGCATGTCCATGGCCATCACCGCGTCGGCGATGCGCTGGGCGCGGACGGCCTTGACCGGCGGCTGGCCGGGCACCTGCTCCGGCATGATCTGGAAGGGACGGATCACCACCCGGCCCGGCTCGGGACGGAGCCGCACCGGCGACAACGAGACTGGGGGCACGGCGCCTCGGAGGTCAGGCGCCTCGGCGGAGTCCCTCGGCGCGGGTCAGCGGTCGCCGACGGTGAGCCGCGGGCGGTCGCTCCGGGTTAGCCCGGTCACGGTGCACGCCGCAAGCTGCAAGGCGAGCACCGACTCCGCGCCCTGGTTCTGGTTCGGACCCGCCCAGGTGAGGCCGTCGAAGCACTCGCCCTCGCCCGCCTCGGCCAGGGCGACGCCCAGGTCGTTGCGGCCGTAGTACCAGGCGTAGGCGCGCTCGGCCTCCTCGCGGAACACGCCCTCGTCGGCGCCGGCGTCGAGGGCGGCCGCACAGGCGTCCACGGTGGCCCAGGCCTCCAGCGGCTGCTGGTCGAACAGCCCGCCCGCGTCGAAGCCCCGGCCGAAGTCCTCCGTCGGCACCGGGCGGAAGCAGCCGGAGGGCGCGGTCTGCTTGCGGCAGAGCCACAGCAGCGCTTCGAAACCCAGGAGCCTCAGCCGCATGTCGCCCAGAACCACGCCGGCGCGGATCAACGCCTCCGGCAGGCGGGCGTTGTCGTAGGAGAGGTAAGGCTCGAACCACGGCTCGCCCTCGGCGGCGCGCGCGTCCAGCAGCGCAGCCAGCCGCTCGGCCTTGCGGCGAAGCAGGTCGCGCATGGCCGGAGAGCCGAAGCCGGAGCCCACCACCTGCGCCAAGCCGAGGGCGACGAAGGCCTCGGCGCGGGGCGACGACAGCCGCTCCATGGCGGGCAGGAGCCGGGGCAGGAAGGCCTGCGCCCAGCGCCGCTGCTCGGGCGCATGCGCCTCGGCCGCCGTGGAGCAGACGGCCCAGAAGCTGCGGGCGTTGCTGTCCTCAGAGCCGCGCGTCTCGAGCCAGGTGCGCTCGTAGCTCATGAAGTTGCGGAAGGAGCCCTCCGCCTCGTTCCAGGCGTGGTGCAGGAAGGCGGCGTAGGTGGAGGCCAGCGCACGCCGCTCCGTGTCCGGCTGGCCGGGCAGGCGGTGCATGAGGATCAGGGCGCGAGCGTTGTCGTCGACGCAGTAGCCGTGGTTGCGGTCGGGCAGGCTCCACACGCTGTGCTGGAGCATGCCGCAGGCGTCGGTCATGCGGCGCACGCCGCCAATGGACGGCTGCGGCCGAGGTGCGGGCCGGACGGCGCGGCGACGGCGGAACTCCACCACGCGGCCGCTGCGCGCCGCCGACAGGGCGGCCAGCGTGCTCTCCGCGAGCGCGCTCCACACCGTGCCGCGCGTGGCGGCGTAGATGCGCTCGCGCATGGCGGTCAGCTTGGCGGGCGAGGAGAGCAGGCCGATGGCCGCCGCGGCCAGGGCGGCGGAGTCGCCGAACGGCGTCAGCACGCCGCGGCCATCCGCCAGGAGTTCCTGCGCGTGCCAGTAGGGCGTGGAGACCACGGGCTTTCCGAGCGCCGCCGCATAGGCCAGCGTGCCGGAGGTGCTCTGCGCCGCGTTCAGGTAGGGCGTCACGTAGACGTCGGCGGCGCGCAGGTAGTCCAGGAGCCGCGGCGTATCCGTGTACTCCTCGACGAAGCGCACGTTCTCGGCCACGCCCAGCTCGGCGGCGAGCGCCTTTAGGCTGTCGCGATAACGCTCGCCCTCGCGGGCGACGAGGTGCGGGTGCGTCGCGCCCAGCACGAGGTACAGCGCCTGCGGCCGCGCGGCGACGATCGCCGGCATGGCCCGCACGGCCGTCTCGATCCCCTTGCCGGGGGAGAGCAGGCCGAAGGTGAACAGGAGCTCGCGGCCCTCGAAGCCCAGCGCGGCCTTTTGCGGTGCGGTGTCGACCAGCGGCTCGTCGGGCGCGCCGTGCGGGATCACAAGGATCCGGTCGTCGCCCACCCCCCACACGTCGCGCAGCATCTCGCGGCCGCGCTCGGCCATGACGATCAGCCGGTCGGAGCGGGCGAGCAGGCGCTCGAACACGCGGCGCTGGTCGGGGTCGGGCTCCGCCAGCACCGTGTGCAGGACGGAGACCACCGGCAGCGAGCTGTGGTCCAGCAGCGTGAGCACATGCTCGCCGGCGGGACCGCCGAAGATGCCGAACTCGTGCTGCAGCAGGATCACCTCGGCGCCCGAGGCGTCGATGCGGCGCGCGGCTTCCAGGTAGTCGGCGCGCACGTCGTGGCGCACGGTGAAGGTGACCTCCGACGGGTAGGTCGTCTGGTCGCCGGTGTCGCGCATGGCGACCACGTCACAGGCGAAGTCCTCGCGCGCGGCCATGAGCGCGGCGCGGACGTCGAAAGTGTAGGTGGCGATGCCGCACCGCCGCGGCGGGTAGTTGCCGATCGTCGCCACATGACGCACGTCGGGCAGCACCGAGGCTAGACTCGGCGCGGCATCGGGCGTGCGGAACGTCTTCGGCATGGGTCTCGTCGAGTGGCTGCGATCTACTAACGCAGATGCGCCGACTTAGCTGCAATGCAAGTGCTGCAGCGCACAAGCGCGGGCACGGTGCCTGCCGGACGGGCTGGTGCGCCCGCTCCGCAGGCGGTCGGCCTCAGAGCGCGAGGTCGACCGTCACCGGCGCGTGATCGCTGGGCCGCTCCCAGGCGCGCACGGCGTCGTGCACCCACGCACCGGAGGCGAGCGGGGCAAGTCCGGGCGACGCCCACAGGTGGTCGAGCCGCAGGCCGCGGTTGGAGGCGCGGAAGTCCGCCGCGCGATAGCTCCACCAGGTGAACAGCTTCTCGCCGGGCGGGACCGCCTCGCGTGGCAGGTCGGTGAAGCCGAGGCTCGCCTTGAGCCGGGCGGCCACCTCGATCTCCACGGGCGTGTGGCTGACCACCTTGAGCATGTGGCGGTGGTTCCACACGTCGTCCTCGCCCGGCGCGATGTTGAAGTCGCCCGCGAGCAGCAGCGGCCGGGCCGGGTCGCGGGCCGCCATGTCGCTGGTCAGCCGCTCGTAGAAGTCCAGCTTGTGGTCGAACTTGGGATTGGCGGCGCGGTCCGGCGTGTCGCCGCCCGCCGGAATGTACAGGTTGACCACCTCCACGCCCGCGACGCGGACGGCCACGCAGCGCGCGTGCCCCTCACGGCACGGCCGCAGGTCGGGCGCGTCCTCCAGCGGCAGGCGCGAGGCCGTGGCGACGCCGTGCATCCCCTTCTGGCCGGCGACGCGCACGTGCGGCAGGCCGGCCTCGGCCAGGGCGGCGTACGGGAACTCGCCTTCGCGGCACTTGGTCTCCTGCAGCAGCAGGAGGTCGACGCCAGCCTCCGCCACGAAGCGGCGCACCTGTTCGATGCGCAGGCGCACGGAGTTGATGTTCCAGGTGGCGACCCGCACGCCCCGCCTCCGCACAGAGAAAGGCCCCGACGCCTGGGGGGAGGCGTCGGGGCCGGAAGGCTCTCGATATCAGGGCCGCGGCCGAGAGGGGAAGAGTTCGGCGGCGGCCGGGGCGACGGAAGCGGGGGGGGGTGCGTCCGTCGCCTGTGGTGGAAATGGCGCGCCGCGGCGCGCCCGTCAAGGGACCGTCCGGAAATACTTGCGTGTGGCGTTCCAGCAACAAGCGGTCACGGCACGGCCCGGGGATCGCGCACCACGAACAGGTCGGGGGAGAGGCCGGAGCGCGCCTGCAGCTCACCCAGGCGAACCTTGGTGGTGCGACCTTGCGCGTCCACCACGTTCCAGCCCTTCAGCGCCAACCGCCCACCCGCGTCCGCGAAGTAGATGACGAGCCGCCCCTGCGCCTGGTGGGCGATGTCCACCGCCGTCAGGGCGAAGCCCTCGCCGTTGCGGTCGACGCGGCCGATCTTCACCCCGCGGTCGAGCCGCACCTGCTTGGCCAGGAGGATGTTCAGCGGCGTGGCCGAGAGCGGGGCGCGGTCGAAGCTCTTCAGCCGCAGGTCCGACAGGGCCACCGTGCGGCCGTCGGACACGATCAGCATGCGCGCGGGCGGCTCGTACTCGAAGCGCGCCTTTCCCGGGCGCTGCAGGTACAGCGTCCCGTGCGTCACCTGCCCGTCGGGCGCGGTCTGCTCGAAGCGGGCGGACACGGTGGCGAGGCTCTGCAGATAGTCCGCGGCGCGCTCGGCGGAGGCGCGGTCCTGCGGCGAGAGCGCGTAGGGGGTGCGGAAGGCGGGCGCCTGTGCGGCGACGGGCGCGGCGAGGGCGAGCAAGGCGGCGGCGAGGAGAGCGGGTCGGCGCATGGCGGGCGAGCTAGGCCGCCCGTCCGGCCGCATCAAGGCGTCCCCTGCCGCACACGGGGCACTCCGGGTCGGCCGGCACGCGCACGGTGCGCGTCTCCGCCGCGAGGCCGTCGTAGATCAGCAGTCGCCCGGTCAGCGGCTCGCCCGCGCCGCTCAGGAGCTTCACCGCCTCCAGCGCCATGAGCGAGCCGACCACGCCGGCGAGCGCGCCCACCACGCCCACGGCGGCGCAGGTGTCGGCGTCGGGCGGCGTCTCGGGCACGAGGCAGCGGTAGCAGGGTCGCCCGGCGAACACGCCCACCTGCCCCGTCCACCGCCCGAGCGCGCCCGAAACCAGGGTGACGCCCGCGACCACGGCGGCGTCGTTCACGGCGAAGCGCACGGCGAAGTCGTCGCTCCCGTCGAGCACGAGGTCGCAGCCCTCGACCAGCTCGGCCCCGTTCCCCTCGACGAAGGCTGAGGCGACGGGCTCGACGGCTGTGTGCGGGTTCAGCTCGCCCAGGCGCGCGGCGGCGCGCTCCACCTTGGGCGCGCCCACGTCGGCGGTGGCGTACAGCACCTGCCGCTGCAGGTTGGACAGGCTCACCACGTCGGGGTCGACGAGCCGCAGCCGCCCCACGCCGGCCGCCGCCAGGTACAGCGCCGCCGGTGCGCCGAGCCCGCCCGCGCCCACCACCAGCACCCGCGCCGCCTTGAGCCGCTGCTGGCCGGGGCCGCCCACCTCGCGCAGGACGAGGTGGCGGGCGTAGCGCTCGACCTCCTCCGGGCTGAAGCTCACGCCGGGGCGCCCCGCCGGCCGTGCCGGTTGCGCGCTCCCGGTCGGCGGCTCACATGCGCGGCCATGTCGGACTCCCCTCCCACGCCGTCGTCACCTGGGCCCGGCTGGCGCGGCACCACCATCCTGGCCGTCAAGAAGGCGGGGAGGACGGTGATCGCGGGCGACGGGCAGGTGTCCATGGGCGCCACGGTGGTCAAGGGCAACGCGCGCAAGGTGCGCCGCATCCACGGCGGGGCGGTGGTGGCGGGCTTCGCCGGGGCCACGGCCGACGCCTTCACCCTGCTGGAGCGGCTGGAGCAGAAGCTGGAGCAGCACCCCGCCCAGTTCGCCCGCGCCTGCGTTGAGCTGGCCAAGGACTGGCGCACCGACCGCTACCTCCGCCGCCTCGACGCCATGCTGATCGCCGCCGACGCCTCCGCCGTCTTCACCATCACCGGCGCGGGCGACGTGCTGGAGCCCGAGGCGGGCGTCGCGGCCATCGGCTCCGGCGGCCCCTACGCCCTGGCCGCGGCGCGGGCGCTGATCGAGCTCGACCTCGACGCGGAGGAGATCGCCCGGCGCGCCATGCGCATCGCGGCGGACATCTGCGTCTACTCCAACCACAACGTGACCCTGGAAGTGCTGGACGCCGCGTGACCGACTTCTCTCCCCGCGAGATCGTCTCCGAGCTCGACCGCTTCATCGTGGGCCACGCCGAGGCCAAGCGCGCCGTGGCCATCGCCCTGCGCAACCGCTGGCGGCGCCAGCGCCTGCCCGCCGACCTGCAGCCGGAGGTGACGCCCAAGAACATCCTGATGATCGGCCCCACCGGCGTCGGGAAGACCGAGATCGCGCGCCGCCTCGCCCGGCTGGCGCAGGCTCCGTTCCTCAAGGTGGAGGCCACCAAGTTCACCGAGGTCGGCTACGTCGGCCGCGACGTGGACCAGATCGTGCGCGACCTCCTGGAGGCCGCCATCGGCATGGTGCGCGACAAGCGCCGCGCCGCCGTGCAGGCCAAGGCGGAGGGCGCCGCCGAGGGCCGCATCCTCGACGCCCTGGTGGGGGCGACGGCGCAGGCGCCCACCCGCGACAGCTTCCGCACCAAGCTCCGCGCCGGCGAGCTGGACGACAAGACCGTGGAGCTTCAGCTGGCCGACGCCGGCGGCGCGCCCATGTTCGACATCCCCGGACAGCCGGGCGGGTCGATGGGCATGATCAACCTGTCGGACATGATGTCCAAGCTCGGCGGCCCGCGCACCAAGACCGTGCGACTGACCGTGGCCGAGGCCTGGGCGCCGCTGATCGCCGAGGAAGCCGACAAGCTGGTCGACCCCGAGGCCGCCACCCGCGAAGCCATCGAGCTGACGGAGAACCATGGGATCGTCTTCTTGGACGAGATCGATAAGGTCGCCACCTCCGCCGAGCGGCGCGGGGCGGACGTCAGCCGCGAGGGCGTGCAACGCGACCTGCTGCCGCTGATCGAGGGCACCACCGTCTCCACCAAGCACGGGCCGGTGAAGAGCGATCACATCCTGTTCATCGCCTCGGGCGCCTTCCACGTGGCCAAGCCGAGCGACCTCCTGCCCGAGCTGCAGGGCCGCCTGCCGATCCGCGTGGAGCTCAAGGCGCTGACGCGCGACGACCTGCGCCGCATCCTGACCGAGCCCGAGGCCAACCTCGTGCGCCAGCACCAGGCGCTGATGGCCACGGAGGGCGTGGAGCTGGTGATCACCGACGACGCGGTGGACGCGCTCGCCGACGCGGCCGTGGAGGTGAACAGCCGCACGGAGAACATCGGCGCGCGCCGGCTGCAGACCGTTCTGGAGAAGGTGGTCGAGGAGATCAGCTTCACCGCCGGCGACCGCTCCGGTCCCGTGACGATCGACGGCGCCTACGTCCGCGACCGCGTCGGCGCCCTGGCGCAGGACGCGGACCTCAGCCGCTTCATCCTCTAGGCGGCGAGCGCGTCCGGCTCCGCGTCCGTCGCCAGCGCGGCCGACACGGCGGCGTAGAGCGCGCGGGGCTCGCAGGGCTTCTCGACATGGCCGTCCATGCCGGCGTCGAGGCAGGTGCGCGCGGCCTCGGTCCCGGTCAGGCCCGTGACGCCCAGCACGGCCACGGCGGCGTTGGGGCCGCCGCCGGCGCGCAGGCGACGCACGGCCTCGCAGCCGTCCACGCCCGGCATGGTCACGTCCATCAGCACGAGGTCGAACGGTTGGACGGCGAGCATCTCCAGCCCCTCCGCCCCGCCCGCCGCCTCCGCCACCTGCGCCCCCGCCACCTCCATCAGCGTGCGCAGCGCCCGCCGGCTCAGCGGATGGTCGTCCACGACCAGCAGGCGGATGGCGCCGGGCGCCTCCGCATCGGGCGTGGGCCGGCCGGTCTCCGCCGCCGTGTTGGCCGGGGCGGCGGCGAGCCGCAGGTGGAAGGTGAACACCGCGCCGCGGCCGCCCGGCCCACGCCTCGCCGCGATCGAGCCGCCCATCAGGCATGCGAGCTCGCGGCTGATCGCCAGGCCGAGGCCGGAGCCGCCGTGCAGCCGCGCCGTGTGGGGGCCCTCCTGCGCGAACGGCTGGAAGAGTCCCGCCAGCATCTCGTCGGAGAGGCCGGGGCCCGTGTCCGCGACGTCCAGAACCAAGTCCCAGCCGCCGTCGGCGGCCGCCTCGATGCCGCAGCGCAGGCGCACGACGCCGGCGTCGGTGAACTTGACCGCGTTGGAGAGCAGGTTGTTCAGCACCTGCCGCACGCGCATCGGGTCGCCCACGGCGCGGGCGGGCAGGGCGCGGTCGCCCTCCAGCTCCAGCGCGAGCCCCTTGGCCGCGGCGGGCGCGGACCACAGGGCGGCGCTCTCGCGCACCAGGGCGGCGGGGTCGAACGCGACCGCCTCCACCGCCATGCGGCCGGCCTCCAGCTTGGCGAGGTCGAGGAGGTCGTCGAGCAGGCGTCGCATCAGGCGCGAGGCCTCCGTGATCAGCGACGCCTGCGCCCGGTCGGCGGGGGCGAGCGCGCCGTGCTCCAGCGTGGCGGAGGCGGCGAGGACGGCGCCCAGCGGCGTGCGCAGCTCATGGCTGACGGCGGCCACGAACGCCTGGCGCGCCTCCCACGCCTCCTCCGCCTCGCGGCGGCGGCCGTCCAGCTCGTGCAGAGCGGCGCGCTCGCGGCGGTGCGTGCGGTCGCCGTCGCGCCAGATCAGGCCGGTGGTGACCATGAAGGTCAGGGCGGCCAGCATCAGCATGGCGGCCAGCGGATCGCGGCCGACCGCCGAGTCGCCGAGTCGCAGGGCCACGTAGGCCGCCAGCCCCGCGTAGGGCGCCGCGCCGGCCATGAACGCCTCCCCCGACCCGCGCGAGGTGGCGAGCACGTTCAGCACGCCGGAGCAGAGCAGCAGCACCGCTGCGGCCGCCCCCAGCGAGCCGGGCGCGTGCAGCAGCAGCAGCGACAGCGAGCCGAAGGCGGACGCCAGGAGCGCGATGGAGCCCAGCGCCAGCCCCGTGCGAAGCCGCGACGGGGCGCTCGCGGCCCCCGTCCGGCGGAAGGGCGCCAGCGCCCAGACCTCCAGCACGTTGGCCGCGACGTAGGCCGCCAGCCACAGCCACAGCACGGGATGGTTCAGCCGCGCGGCGATCGCGGCTGCGCACGCCGCGGCGACGAAGGCGCGCACCGGCGTCTGCTCGCGGCGCATCCGCGCCACGGGTGCGAGGCGCTCTGCGACGGTGTCCGGGCGCTGCGGCATGTCGAACGGTCACGCCGCAGGGGTTGAGATTCCGTGACGGCGGCCCCTTGTAGCGGTCGCACACGGGAGCGGTGATGGACGAGGCGGCGAGCCCCGCTGCGCCTGCGGGCGGGCGCAAGACGGTGGGCATGGTCAGCCTGGGCTGTCCCAAGGCGCTGGTGGACAGCGAACGCATCCTCACGCGCCTGCGCGGCGAGGGCTACGCCGTGTCGTCCACCTACGAGGGCGCGGACGCGGTGGTGGTCAACACCTGCGCCTTCCTGGACAGCGCCCGCGCCGAGAGCCTGGAGGCGATCGCCGAGGCGCAGGCGAGCGGCAAGCCCGTGATCGTCACCGGCTGCCTGGGCGCGGAGGAGGCGACCATCCGCGCCGCCGTTCCGGGCGTCGTGGCGGTGACCGGCGCGCACGCCTACGACGCGGTCACCGAGGCCGTGCGCCGCCACGCGCCGCAGACCATCTCCACCGAGCCGTTCGCCGAGCTGACGCCGATGTCGGCGGCGGGACTGAAGCTCACGCCGAAGCACTTCGCCTACCTCAAGATCGGCGAGGGCTGCGACCACAAGTGCAGCTTCTGCATCATTCCCGCCCTGCGCGGCCCCCTGTCGTCCCGCCCCGTCGACGAGGTGCTGCGCGAGGCGGAGGCGCTGGTGAAGGCGGGGGTGAAGGAGATCCTGGTCGTCAGCCAGGACACCTCCGCCTATGGCCTGGACCGCCGCTACGCCCCGGGCGTCTGGCGCGGGCGCGAGCGCTCCGGCGACCTGCCGGGCCTGGCGGAGGGGCTGTCGGAGCTCGGCGTCTGGGTGCGGTTGCACTACGTCTACCCGTATCCGCACGTCGACCGGGTGATCCCGCTGATGCGGCCGGGCGCGCTGCTGCCGTACCTGGACATCCCCTTCCAGCACGCCGACCCGGCGGTGCTGAAGCGCATGCGGCGCCCCGCCGCCGCCGACCGTACGCTTGAGCGCCTCGCCCGTTGGCGCGCGATCCAGCCTGAGCTGGTGGTGCGCTCGACGTTCGTGGTCGGCTTCCCCGGCGAGACCGACGCCGAGTTCGAACACCTCCTGTCCTGGCTGGAGGAGGCGCGCTTGGACCGCGTGGGCGCCTTTGCGTACGAGGACGTGCGCGGGGCCGCCGCCAACGCCCTGCCCGACCACGTGCCCGAACCCGTGAAGCAGGAACGCCGCGAGCGCCTGATGGCGACGGCGGCCCGCATCTCGCGCGACAAGCTCCGCGCCAAGATCGGCCGCATCCTGCCCGTGCTCGTGGACGCCGTGCGCCCGGACGGGACGGCGGTGGCGCGCACCGAGGCGGATGCGCCGGAGGTGGACGGCGTGGTGCACGTCCGCGGAGCCGCCCACCTGCGCGTCGGCGAGCTGGCCCGCGTGCGGGTGGAGCGCACCGACGCCTTCGATCTCCACGCCGTGGCCCTGGACGCGCCGACGTCTGCGCTGTCCGCCGCGCCTCGGCGGCTGCACCGGGTGATCTCGCGCCGGTGACGGCGGTTCCGCACGTCGGCGAGACAAGCGCGACGAAGCTCGACACCCGCGGAATCGACGAGCGCGACAGGCTCGACGGTCGGGACAAGCCGCGCGTGCGCGCCGGTTAACGCGATGGCGAGGACGCGCGCCTAGCCTCCCGGCCCATGAAGATCGACGTCGTCCGTCCGGGCGAGCTCGGGCCCGAGGAGCTGGCCGCCTGGCGCGCGATCCAGGCCGATGTGCCACGCCTGCGCTCGCCGTTCCTCGCGCCCGAGTGGATGCTGGCGCTCGCGGCCGTGGGCGGCCCCGACGCGCGCGACGGCCGCGTGGCGGTGATGCGCGAGGGCGGCGAGACCGTGGGCTTCTTCCCCGCCCGGGTCGGCCCGTTCGCCGCCACGGCGCCCGGCGCGCCCCTGTGCGACTCCCAGGGCGTGGTCGCCCGGCTCGAGGTCGAGGTCGATGCGCGCGATCTCGCCCGCGCCCTGCGCACGCCGCGCATCGACCTGCAGAACGCCGCGGCCGACACGCCCCCCTTCATGCCGTTCATCCAGGGCGTGAGCGCCTCGCACCTCCTGGACCTGAGCCAGGGGTTCGACGCCTACGCGGCGGGGCGCAAGGCCGCGGGCTCCGGGCTCCTCGCCGACACCGCCAAGAAGCTCCGCAAGATGTCTCGCGAGATCGGCGAGGTGCGCTTCGCCCAGTCCGACTCTCGGGCGGACTGGGACCGCGCCTTCGACTGGAAGCGGGCGCAGTACCAGGCGACCCGACAGACCGACATCTTCGCCACGGCGTGGGTGTCGCGCCTCCTCGAGCGCCTGCGCGACACGGCGACCGACGACTTCGGCCTGCGCTTCTTCACCCTGCACGCGGGCGGCCGGCTCGCCGCCACGCACATCGCCCTGCAGAACGGCCCGGTGCTCCACGCCTGGTTCATCGCGCACGATGAGGAGCTGCAGCGATATTCGGCGGGCGTGGCGCTGATCGTGGAGATCCTGCGGTGGGCGGCGGCGCGGGGCGTCACCGAGTTCGACCTCGGCCCCGGCGACTACCGCTTCAAGACCAGCCTGGCCTCGGGCGCGCGCAAGCTGGGCTACGGCTTCGTCGGGCGGCCCTCCCCGTCGGCGGCCGGCCGCTGGGCGCAGTACCGGGTGCGTCGGGCCGCGGAGGCGCTGCCGCTGGGGCGCTTCTCGCACCTGCCGGGCAAGGCGATGCGCCGCGTGGACCTCTGGCGCGGGCTGCATGGAGCCTGACTCGCCTCGCGCGGGAACTTCATAGCCGACCGCCGGTTCTGACAAAGCGGAGGCGGCGGACACCCCCCACCCGCCCGGCTTCCCCCGCCGGGCCCGCCGCCTCCGTCCTTTTCCACGCGAGACCGGGACGTGGCGCGCGAGCGGGCGTCGTGGCGCGTTTCAGGCGGCCGGGCGCGCGTGGACCACGACTTCCGTGCGCCGGGACAGCGGAGTGCGCGAGCCGGCGGGCGCCGCGGCCCCGCCCGCCACCTGGATGTCGAACGTCGGGCCGGGCAGCCCCGCCGACGCCAGGGCCTGCGCGACGGCGTCGGCGCGCTTCTGCGTCAGGACGGCGTCGAGGGGGCGGCCGGCGGCGTCGGGCGCGCCCACGCCCGTCACGTCCACACCGCCGATCCGGCAACCCGCGACGCGGTTGGCGGCGGAGCGGATCAGGTCGCGCGCGGGTCCGGTCAGCTCGGCGGAGCCCGGGGCGAAGTAGACCTGCAGGGTCACGTCGGCGCAGCGCCCGCCGGCCGCCGGAGGCGCCCGCATCGGAGGCCCGCCCGTCCCGGCGCAACCGGCGGTGAGCGCCGCCGCCGCCGACAGCGCCATCGCCGCACCCGTCCACGCCCGACCGTTCACGCCGCCACCCTCTGAGTTCTTCGGGCCGGCAACGCGAGCCTTACGGTCAAGGTTCCTGGACGGCCGGCGGAACCGGCCGGCGCAAGGCCACGTTGGCCGGCCATGCCCGACGCTTCAGACGCCCCGGCGCCCCCCCGCGCCGCGCCGCCCGGCGTGCGGCGCGTCGAGGCGGTCGTGAACTCCGCCTCCGGGAGCACGGGGCCGGGCGCGGCGGCGGCGCTGGAGCGCATCCTCGACGGCCGCGGCCTGCAGGTGCGCGTGCGCGACGCCCAGCCTCGAGAAATTCCCGCCGCCTTGCGCGAGGCGCTGGACGCCAAGCCCGACCTCCTGATCGTGCTGGCGGGCGACGGCACCGCCCGCCTCGCCTGCGAGCTGGCCGGCCCCGACGGACCGCTGGTGGCGCCGCTGCCGGGCGGCACCATGAACATGCTGCCCTTCGCCCTGTTCGGCCGCCGGCCCTGGGCCGAGGCGCTCACCGAGGCGCTGGAGCGCGGCGTGGAGAAGCCCGTCTCCGGCGGCGAGGTGGAAGGCCACACCTTCTTCTGCGCCGCCATCCTGGGCGCGCCCGCCCTGTGGGGCCCGGCGCGCGAGGCCCTGCGCAGCGGCAAGCTCCGGCTGGCGTGGTTGCGGGCGCTGCGGGCGATCAAGCACGCCTTCACCGGGCGGCTGCGCTTCCGCCTCGACGCTGCGCCCGTGCGCAAGGCGGAGGCGCTGTCGGTGATCTGCCCGCTGATCTCGCGCGTGCTCACCGACGACGTGGCGCTGGAGGTGGCGGCGATCGATCCCAAGGGGCCCGCGGAGGGCCTGTGGCTGGCCTCGCGCACCCTGCTGGTCGACGTGCTCGGCGACTGGCGCGACGACCCCGCCGTGCACTCCAGCCGCGGCCGCGAGCTGCGCGTGCGTCAGCGCGGGCGCATCCCGGCGGTGCTCGACGGCGAGGCGCACCGCCTGCGTCCGGAGACGGTGATCCGCTACCGCCCCGCCGCCTTCCGCGCCCTGGCCCTGCCCGAGGTGGATCGCGCGGGCGCCGCCGCTCCCGCCCACCGCCGCGAGGCGGCGGCGGCCGCAGGGGCCGCGGGCGCGAAGGCGAGGGCTGAGGCCGGGGCGGCCTGATGCGCATCCTCCACCTCAGCGACGTGCACTTCGGCGCGGAGGACGTCGCGCCCACCGCCGCGGCGTTGGAGTTCGCGCAGGCGTGGAGGCCCGCGCTGACCGTCTTCTCCGGCGACGTCACCCTGAACGGGTTGCCGCGCGAGTTCCGCCCCGGCCGCGCCTGGCTCGACCGCCTGCCGCGGCCGTGGCTGCACACGCCGGGCAACCACGATACGCCGTACTGGAACCTCGTCCTGCGCGCGCTGACCCCCTTCGCCCGCTACCGGCGCTTCGTCGGCGACCCCTTCCACGGCGGCTACGACAGCCCGGAGTTCGCGGTGCGCATGATCAACACTTCGCGGGGTGCGCAGCCGCGGCTGGATTGGTCGAAGGGCGCCATCAACCTTGGGATCTGCCGGGGGGCCGCCGCGGAGGTGTGCGCGTCGGCCCCGGACGGCCTGCGCGTGATCTCCTGCCACCATCCGCTGGTGGAGGCGGCGGGCGCGCCCGTGACCGGCGGCGTGCACCGCGGCGCGGAGGCGGCCGCCATCCTGGCCGAGGGCGGGGTGGACCTGATCCTGACCGGCCACGTGCACAATCCGTTCGCCGTGCCCCTGCCCACGGGCGACCACCTGACCTACGCCGTGGGCGCGGGCACCCTGTCGCTGCGCACGCGCGGCACGCCGCCGAGCTTCAACACGATCGAATGGGATGCGGACACGATCACCGTGGTCGCCCAGAGCTGGGCGGCGACACGGTTCGAGCCGTTCCGCACCTGGTCGCTGCCGAGGCGCAAGCGCTAGGCCGCGCTCAGTCGAGCGCCGCCCCGAGGCCGCGCATCAGCTCGGCGAACCCGGGGAAGCTCGTGGCGATCATGCCCGCCTCGTCGACGGCCACCTCGCGCTCGGCGGCCAGTCCCAGCACCAGCGCGCTCATGGCGATCCGGTGGTCGCCCCCGGTCGCCACGACTGCGCCGCCCGCCGGCGGCCGGCCGCGCCCGTGCACGATCAGACCGTCCGTCTCCTCCTCCACCTCGACGCCGCAGGCGCGCAGCGATGCGGCGGTGAGCGCGATGCGGTCGCTCTCCTTGACGCGCAGCTCGCCCACGCCGCGCATCACGGTCGGCCCGTCCGCGAAGGCCGCGACGGCGGCCAGCACCGGGTACTCGTCGATCATCGACGGCGCGCGCTCCGGCGGCACCACCACGCCGCGCAGGCCGCCGGCGCGGGCGCGCAGCGTCCCGACCGGCTCCCCGCCGCGCTCGCCGGCGTCCTCCACGGCGAGGTCGGCCCCCATCTCCCGCAGGGTGTCGTAGAGCCCTGTCCGCAGCGGGTTGAGCAGCACGCGCTCGACGGCGACCTCGGATCCCGGGACCAGCAGGGCCGCCGCCAGGGGGAAGGCGGCCGACGAGGGGTCGCCGGGAACCTCCACGCGCGCCGGCGCGAGGGGGGCGGCCGAGCCCTGCACGGCGACGCGCCCCCCCGCGCCCTCCGCGGCCGTCTCCACCTCGCGGTCGAAGGCGCGCAGCATGCGTTCGGTGTGGTCGCGGGTGCGTTCCGCCTCGCGCACGACGGTGCGGCCCTCGGCGCGCAGTCCCGCCAGCAGCACCGCCGACTTCACCTGCGCGGAGGACGTGGGCGGCGCGTAGTCGACGCCCCTCAGTCCGCCGCCCCTCAGCGTCAGCGGCAGGCGGGCGCCGTCCCGCGCCAGCGCCTGGGCGCCCATGCGGCCGAGCGGCTCCAGCACCCGGCCCATGGGTCGCCGCCGCAGGGAGCCGTCGCCGGTGAAGGTGGCCGCCAAGGGAAAGCCCGCCGCGGCGCCCAGGATCAGGCGCACGGCCGTGCCGGCGTTGCCGCAGTCGACCACCTCCGCCGGCTCGGCGAACCCGCCGCGACCCTCGACCATCCAGGCGCCCGGGCCCGTGCGGGTCACGGCCGCGCCGAACGAGCGCATGGCGGCCGCGGTCGCCAGCACGTCCGCGCCCTCCAGCAGGCCTTCCACCTCCGTGCGGCCAAGCGCCAGGGCGCCCAGGATCAGGGCGCGGTGGCTGATCGACTTGTCGCCGGGCGCGCGCACCCGGCCGCGCAGCGGACCGCCCCGCCGGGCGTGCAGCATGTCGGGGGCGGGTCGGGCGTCCACGGGCGGCGCTTTGACAGGCGGCGCTCGTGCGTGGCAAGGAGCCCGCCGGCTTTCCGGCCTCCCCCCGACACCGTTACGAGGTTCCTTTGGCCGATTCCGCGCTGGGGCAGAAACAAGTCTGTCCGAACTGCCAGTCCAAGTTCTACGACCTGGCCAAGCGCCCGGCCCACTGCCCCAAGTGCGACTTCGAGTTCGATCCGGAGGAGGCGCTGAAGAGCCGTCGCGCCCGTCCGCGCGCCGCCGTGCGTGACGAGGAGCCGGACGACACGGCCGAGAAGCCCGTGCGCGACGAGGAGGCGGAAGCCTTCGGCGAGGAGGAGGCGGAGACCACGCCCGAGATCGACGAGGCCGCGGAGGAGCCTGACGGCTCCCCCACCGACGACGAGGACGCCGAGGCGGGCGCCGCCGCGCCGGGCGAGCCTGCGGGCGACCTGGGCGTCGACTTCGACGAGGAGGCCGACGCGGCCGAAGAGGAGGAGGCCGACGACGTGCCCTTCCTCGAGGACGAGGACGCCGACATCGAGGACGACGTCGCCATCCCGGGCGCCGACGAGGAGGAGCGCTAGAGCGCTTGACCCCTCGGGCGCGGCGTCTTACACGCCGCGCCTCGCGTCCGGGCGGCTCACCAGGGCCGCGTGCGGGGCTCTCCGCCCCGACGGCCGCACACCTTTCCCCGCGAGGGGTTCGGGGCTATAGCTCAGCTGGTAGAGCGCTTGAATGGCATTCAAGAGGTCAGCGGTTCGACTCCGCTTAGCTCCACCAAACATAGCGTCGCCCCGGCCTGCCCTGGCCGGGGCCTCCTGCGTTTGGACCGACGCCACCCCATCTAGCCCTCGTCGCGGGACCGCCCGCGTCGCCGTACGGACCCCTTGATGACGCCCAACGCCCAGAAGAAGCTCCGCACCAACTTCTCCGACCGCCAGGCCGACGCCGCCGAGGCCAAGAAGGCGCTTCTCGCCAAGTTCAAGCCGAAGCCCACCGTCACCGCGGAGGCGCCCGTCGACCGCACCGCGCAGAAGGCGGCGGAGCTGGAGCGGGTGCGCGCCGAGCGCGCCGAGGAGAAGGAACGCACGCGCATCGCCCGCGAGGAGGCCGCCGCCGTCGCCCGCGCCGCCGCCGCCGAGGCCGAGGCCTCGGCCCTGGCCGCCAAGCGCGAGAACCGCAAGGAGCGCAAGGCGATGGAGCGCGCCACCTCGCAGGCCAAGCGCGCCGAGCGCTTCGCCGGCTTCACCGGCCGCCGCTCGTCCGCACCGACCTCCGCCGACCTCGGCGACTGAGGCCGGTTCCGGCCGGAGGTCGTCATGCGCGCCTTCGGCCAGGGGTCGCTCTCGTCCTTCCTGAAGACGGGGCTCGACGTGGTCGTCTGGGCCCTGTGGCTGACGCTCGGCGTCACCACTGTCGCCCTGGCCGTGACCCTGCTCGCGCAGCCCTTCGTCGGCCCCGCCGAGCCGCATGGCCGCTTCGCGGAGCTGGCGCGGCTGATCCGCCGCGGGCCCGTGGTGTGCATCCTCTTGCTCGCGGCCGACATCTACTGGGCGGCCTTGCTGGTCGTCGCCGACCGGCTGCGGCGCGTGTTCGCCACCCTGATCGCGGGGCGCCCGTTCGAGCCGGGCAACGTGCGCCGGCTGCAGGAGATCGGGCTGGCGCTGCTGGTGCTGGAGCTGGCCGGCTACGGCCTGGCCATGCTCGCGCCCGCGGCGCTCGGCGTGGCGCGCCGCACCGGCGGCGACGGGGTGAACATCTCCGGCTGGTTCGCCATCCTGGTGGTGTTCGTTCTGGCGGAGGTGTTCCGCGAGGGCTCGCGCCTGCAAGCGGAGGCCGAGCTCACCGTATGACCGTGCGCGTGCGCCTGGACCGCGTGCTTTCGCGCCGCCGCATGTCGCTGGCCGAACTGGCGGACCGGGTCGGCGTTCCTGGCGACCAGCTCGAGCTGCTGCGCAGCGGGCCTGTACGCGCCGTGCGCCTGTCCACGCTGGACGCCCTATGCCGCGAGCTCGACTGCGGCCCCGGCGACCTCCTAAGCTATGAGCCGTTCGAGGCCGTGGAGGACTGAGGCCCCGCGTCGCCCGGCAACCAGTCAGGGTCGAGCGCCTGCTCCAGGGTGAAGGGCGGGTCAGCAGGGAAGACATCCAGGTCGAGGTCGGTTTCGGTTGAAGCGTCGTAGCGCGCCGTTCGGTACGCGCGTTCGAACAGCTCGGCTTCGACGCTCCTGAGGCTAGGATTGTCGGCGAGGTGGTCGGCCGTGTCTCGCCGCTGGACCGCGATGATGTTCGACCAACTCCGCGACCGCGCGTCAGCCTGAAACTCCCACTTGAGAAGGTGCTGGAGCAACACCTCCAGCCTGTGCCGCAGCTCCGATCGCTCCCGTCGGCCCAAGCTCTCGATCTCCTCGGCGACGTTCTCCCAGTCGACCTCGTTCGCCGAGCGTCGGCGGATCAGCTCGGCCTGCTCCAGGGTCCAGGCGTGGAAGTCGCGGTCGTAGGCGCCCATGGCGGGCATCTTAGCACATCAGCCCGCGACCGCCGCCCGCTGGCGCTCGAACAGGTCGGCGCAGCCGGTGCGGGCGAGGTCGAACAGCTGGTCGAACTCGGCGCGGGTGAAGCCGCGCTTCTCGCCGGTGGCCTGGATCTCGACGATGTCGCCGCCGCCGGTCAGGACGAAGTTGGCGTCCGTGTCGGCGGCCGAGTCCTCCTCGTAGTCGAGGTCGAGCACCGGCGCGCCGCCGTGCACGCCGCACGAGATCGCGGCCACCTGGTCGAGGATGGGGTCGGCCTTGAGCACCCCCTCCGCCAGCAGGTGCGCGGTGGCCAGGCGCAGCGCCACCCAGGCGCCGGTGACCGACGCGGTGCGCGTGCCGCCGTCGGCCTGCACCACGTCGCAGTCGATCTGGATCTGCCGCTCGCCCAGCGCCCTGAGATCGACCACGGCGCGCAGCGAGCGGCCGATCAGGCGCTGGATCTCCTGCGTGCGCCCGCTCTGCTTGCCCACCGCCGCCTCGCGGCGGCCGCGGGTGTGGGTGGCGCGGGGCAGCATGCCGTACTCGGCGGTCACCCAGCCCTGGCCCTTGCCGCGCAGGAAGCCGGGGACGCCCTCGTCCACGCTGGCGGTGACCAGCACGCGCGTGTGGCCGAAGCCGATCAGGCAGCTGCCCTCCGCGTATCGGTTGACCTTGGTCTCCAGGGTGACGGGGCGGAGCTGGTCGGCGGCGCGGCCGGAGGGGCGGGGCATGGCGGGCTTTCCGTGAGGCGGCGCTATGCGCGGCGAGGCCCGCGCCTTATCGTGCCGGCCATCCTCCCCGTCCACGCCGCATGAGCCCCTCGCACCGTTCCGACGCCCTCTTCACCGGGTCATCGCTCTCCACGGCGGGCCTGACCGTCGCGGGCGGTCCGAGCGCGGGCCTCGGCCTGCTCGACGAGCGGGCGCGCGACATCTTCCGCCGCATCGTCGAGCACTACCTCGAGACGGGCGAACCCGTCGGCTCGCGCACCATGAGCAAGGTGGGGGTGGCGCTCTCGCCCGCCTCGATCCGCAACACCATGCAGGACCTGACCACGCTCGGCCTGCTGGAGGCGCCGCACACCAGCGCCGGGCGCCTGCCGACGCACCAGGGCCTGCGCCTGTTCGTCGACGGCCTGCTGGAGGTGGGCGACCTCGCCGACGAGGAGCGCCGCACCATCGAGGCGCGCCTGCCCGTCGGCGCCGGCGGCCCCCCCTCGCTGGAGGACGCGCTCGACCGCGCCAGCGCGCTGCTCTCCGGCTTGGCGGGCGGGGCCGGCGTGGTGGTCGCGCCGGTGCGCGAGGCGGGCGTCAAGCACGTGGAGTTCGTGGCGCTGAGCCCCGAGCAGGCGCTCGTCGTGATGGTGTTCGAGGACGGGCAGGTGGAGAACCGTCTCCTGCCCCTCGCCCCCGGCCTGCCGCCTTCCGCGCTGCAGGAGGCGTCCAATTGGCTCAACGCCCGCCTGCGCGGCCGCACCCTCGCCGAGGCCAAGGGCGAGCTCGACGGCGAGCGCGGCAGCGCGCGGCTGCAGCTGGACGCGGCCGCCGCGCGCCTGGTCGAGGCGGGCCTGGCCATGTGGGGCGGGGCCGCGGCCGACGGAGACCGGGCGCTGATCGTGCGCGGGCGCGCCAACCTCCTCGGCGACAGCCCCGAGGCCGCCGACCTCGCCCGCGTGCGCATGCTGTTCGACGACCTGGAGCAGAAGGAGCGGCTGATCGGCCTCCTCGACGACGTGCGCGGCGCCCAGGGCGTGCGCATCTTCATCGGCGCGGAGACGCAGCTGTTCTCGCTGTCCGGTTCCGCCGTGATCGCGGCGCCCTATATGAACGGGCGGCGGCAGGTGGTGGGTGCGATCGGCGTGATCGGGCCCGCCCGCCTCAACTATGCGCGCGTGATCCCGCTGGTGGACTACACCGCGCGCATGCTGGGCCGCCTCATCGAGACGTGAGCCCTACGGAGAGACCCTTGAGCGACATCGCGCCCGACGCCCAGACCGACGACTCCGACGAGCCCGCCACCAACCACGGCGACGAGCTGAGCCGCCTCGTGTCGGAGAACGCCGCGCTAAAGGAGCAGGTGCTGCGCGTGGCCGCCGATGCGGAGAACGCCAAGCGCCGCGCGGAGAAGGAGGCCAACGACGCCCGCGCCTACGCCATCCAGCGCTTCGCGCGCGACCTCCTGGACGCCGCCGACACGCTCGGCCGCGCGGTGTCCTCCGCGCCCAAGGATGTGGCCGACCCGGCCATGAAGAACTTCGTCTCCGGCGTGGAGATGACGGAGAAGCAGCTGCAGACCGCCTTCGAGCGCAACGGCCTCAAGCGTCTGAGCCCCGAGCGCGGCGCCCGCTTCGACCCGCACGTCCATCAGGCCATGATGGAGCAGGAGGCCGAGGGCGTCGGCCCGGGCGCGGTGACCATGGTCATGCAGCCCGGCTACGAGTTGTTCGGCCGCGTGGTGCGCCCGGCCATGGTCGCGGTGACGCCGCGGGCGTCGGCCTCCGCCGCCGCTCCGGCGGGCGACGGCTACGCCCCGCCGGACGGCGCGGACGCGGGCGGCGCGATCGACACGCGCGCCTGAGCATAGACCGTCGGTGAAGCCTCACATTGCCGCCCACCTCGCCTGTCTGCGCGATCCAGTGGACGGCAGTCGGCTTGAGCACGCGGGCGACGCACTTTCGTCAGCGGGAGGTCGCACCTATCCGATCGTTGCCGGCAAGCCCGTGCTGGTGCGGGACATCCGGCCTATGCACCTGATGCCGCCACCGGATGACCTTCTCTCGCGCAACATCCCGCAATTTGTCCCGCCGGATGTGGGTAGTGGGGCGCTCGTGCTGCATCTCGGCTGCGGGGACGTGCCGTCCGCAGATGCGCGCGTGCTGTCCATAGACGTTCTACCGACCTCCGCGGCCGACCTCGTGGCCGAGGCGGAGGCGCTGCCGTTTGCTGCCGAGAGTGTCGACTACGTCGTGTCCGGCGCGACCTTCGAGCACGTCCCTGATCCCGTGACGGCCGGACGGGAGGTCCGACGAGTCCTTAAACCCGGCGCGCGGTTCTATATCGATACGGCCTTGCTGCAAGGCTATCACGGGTTTCCCAGCCACTTCTTCAATATGACCGCTCAGGCGGTAGAGACTTACCTTGTGGACGATCTCGAGCTCATTTACTCGTCTGGTTCGCCTTCGGGCGGCCCGGTGGTGGCGCTCTCGGATCTTCTCCGACGCATCCTCAACGAGGTTGGTCAGGAGACAGCGTCTGGCCTATTGCGGCTCAGCGTCGAAGAGCTTCTAGAAGCGCTGGATGCCGAGAAGGTGGGCGACGGGCCGATCTCGGCGCGCATGTCGGAACACACTCGCCGAAGCTTGGCCGCCGCAGTCGTTGCTATTGCTGAAAAGCCGCTTGACCACCGGCCGTTTGACGACGCTGTTTCCAAACGCGCCTATTACGCGGCGCGCGCCGGCATAATTCAATTCCACCATGAAGCAATCTTCCACGGAGGCGCGTGCGGCGATCCCGACCACGCTCCGCCGGACTTGACGGCTACGCTCGCGGCGGCGGCAAGAGCACCTTGGCCGGAGCGCGTTCGTCTCGCCCAGAAAGCGGAGGCCCGGATGAGGGTGTTGCGAGACTACTGGAAAGGCGTGGCCGAAGGGCTCACCCCGCCGCCTGCCTGAGCGCCGCGTTGGCGATGGTGAGCTTGGCGAAGGTCCAGTCGCCGCCCGCCGCCTCGATCTCCGCCACCGTGCGTCGAGCACGCTCCACCGCCTCGCGGCGGGGGGCTCCCCAGCGGTCCAGCGCGGCGGTGGCGTCCTCGCCGGCGGCGGCGGCGACCAGGGCGGAGCGGGCCAGATCCACCTGCTCGGCCGTGAGGTCGGCGACGAGGCCGCGGAGCGCCGTGCGCTCGT
>CAXTBN010000010.1:0-61350 GCA_964242895.1 uncultured Caulobacteraceae bacterium
GGCGCGGGCGCGGTCCAGGGACGGTCGCCGCGGGCGTCCTGCGCCCAGCTCAGCCGCCAGCCGCCGCCCTGCAGGCGGAATACCTCGGCCGCGCCGCCGCGGGCCAACTCGTCATGACCGATGACACGCACGCCGGGGCAGGCGCCCTCGCCCGTGCGCAGGACCACCAAACGAGCGCCCGCGCATAGGGTGGTCAGCTGCTCGGCGCTCGGCGGCTTCAGCCGCCACCAGCCGGCGACCGCCAGCGGTGCGCCCGGCTTAGGCGTGCACGAGTCACGGCCGCAGTCGGCCAGGGCGTCGGAGGCCTCCGCCGCGGCATCCGGGTCGGCTGCGAAGCCGTAGCCTCGCCGATGGGCCCAGAGCTCGAACCCGAAGCGCTGGCTCCTTGGCCGCAGCAGCACGACGGATCGGCCCTGCGCCACGGCCAGGTTGGCCCCCTGCCCCGCGATCCAGGCGACCGGCGGGGCGGCGCGCGGCCATAGCCACACGACGGCGAACAGCGGCAGGCCGAGCACCCGCAGCCGCCCGCGCCACAGGCACACGACCAGCAGGCCGACGAAGCTGACGGGCAGGACCCAACCGGGCGCACTCGCCCAGGGCACCACCGCGTGCGGCAGGCCGGCGAACAAGCGCGCCACCCAGCCCAGGGCGTCGAGCCCGGCCCGAGCCACCCACAGGGGCGCGCCGCCCCATCCCGCCAGCTCCAGCACCGCGCCGACCGCCAGCGCCGGCATGATCACGAAGGAGCTCAACACCTCGGCGAGCAGGTTGGCGGGCAGGCTCCACAGCACGATGCGGTTGAAGTGCTGGATCGCGAACGGGTCGGTCGCCAGTCCCGCCACCAGGCTCACTGCGAGCCCGGCGACGAGCCAGTCCCATCCGCGCTGCGCCCAGCGGATCGGGAGCGGCACGCTGATTTCGTGCAGCCGGCGCGGCCAGGACTCCGCCAGCGCCAGCAGCGCCGCGGTGGCGGCGAAGGACATCTGGAAGCCGGGCTGCACGATCGACTCGGGCTGGAACAGCAGCACCACCAGCGCCGCCACCGCCAGGCTGTGCAGGCTCAGCGCGCGCCTGTCGAACAGCACGGCGGTGAAGGCGATGCCGGCGGTCAGGGCCGAGCGGATCGCCGGCGGCGGCGCGCCCGACAGGATCAGGTAGCCGACCACCGCGCCCAGACCGACCGCCGCGGCGACCTTCTTCCCCGACACGCGCAGCGCGATCCAGGGGCAGGCGGCCACCGCCAGCCGCACCAGCGCGAACACGAAGCCGCCCACGATGGCCATGTGCACGCCCGAGATCGACAGGATGTGGGCGAGGCCGGAGTCGCGCATGGCGTTGACGTCGCCGTCCTCAAGCCAGGCCTGATGGCCGGTCACCAGCGCCGTCGCCAGCCCGCCCCGGTGCGCGCCCATGCGGTCGACGATGCGCCGCGAGAGGCTCCAGCGCCCGGCGTTGACCGCCATCTCCAGCCGCAGCCCGAAGGGTGGCGGCGCGAGGCTGATCGTCTCCGCGGGTTTCAGCGCCAAGCCCGAGCCGCCGATCTGCGCGAACCAGGCGTCGCGTGCGAAGTCGTACGATCCCGGCGCGGATGGGGCCGGCGGCGGCCCCAGCACGCCCACCAACCGCACCGCCGATCCTGGTCCTGGCAGCGGGGCGCCCGGCCGCAGGCTCATGCGCACGCGCACCGGCGTGTCGCGCCAGTCCACGCCCGAGACGCGCGCGGGCGCGAGCAGTAGGCGCGGCTTGGAGGCCGTGTTCGACGCCACGTCGACGACCCAGGCGTCCACCGTCACCGGCCGGCGATGCTCCGCCGACACGGGCGCGGCGAACAGGTGCGTCTTGGTCGCCGAGACCCCGAAGCCCGCCGCCCCGAAGGCGATCAGCGCCGCGAGGATCGACAGCGCCCGCCAGCGGCCGTGCCGCCAAAACGCCGCGGCCGTCAGCGCCGCCGCCGCCGTCGCGGCCAGCACGGGCCACAGCACCGGCTCGCGCGGCAGGCCGAAGTAGATCGCCGCGCCGCCGCCGAACGCCACCGGCGACCACAGCGGCCAGCGCTCGGCCTGCGCGGCGACCTCCGCCCGCGCGCCCGCGGCCGCCCGGGCGAGCGCGCTGGAGACGCGGAGCGGGCGCGTGCTAAGCCGCCCGGCCCCGCGCCGCCCGCGCCCCTCGAAGTCCCCTATGACCGTCGTCACCCGTATCGCGCCTTCGCCGACCGGCTCCATGCACATCGGCACAGCCCGCACGGCGCTTTTCAACCAACTTTTCGCGCGTCATCACGGCGGCGAATATCTGGTGCGCGTCGAGGACACCGACCGCGAGCGCTCCACGGCCGAAAACGTCGAGGTGATCTTCGACGGCCTGCGCTGGCTGGGACTGGAGTCCGACGAACCTCCCGTCTTCCAGGCCGAGCGGGCGCCTCGTCACGTGGAGGCCGTCGGCCGCCTGCTGGCGAGCGGCGGCGCCTATCGCGACTGGACCACGGTAGAGGAGGGAGAGCGCGAGCGCGAGGCGGCGCGCGCCGAAGGCCGGGTGGTGCGCTCCGCGTGGCGCAACCGCGACCCGTCAGAGGCTCCGGACGCGCCGTCCACCGTGCGCCTGCGCGCGCCGCTCGACGGCGAACTGATCGTCGACGACCTGGTGAAGGGCCCCGTGCGCTTCCGCCACGCCGACCTGGACGACCTGGTGCTCCTGCGCTCGGACGGCACGCCGACGTACAACTTGGCCGTGGTGGTGGACGATCACGATATGGGGATCACCCACGTGATCCGCGGCGACGACCACCTGAACAACGCCGCGCGCCAGACGCTGATCTACCGCGCGCTCGGCTGGAAGGTCCCCGCCTTCGCCCACATCCCGCTGATCCACGGCCCGGACGGGGCCAAGCTCTCCAAGCGCCACGGCGCCCAGGGCGTAGGCGAGTTCCGGGAGATGGGCTATCTGCCCGAGGCCCTGCGCAACTACCTGGCGCGCCTTGGTTGGGGCCACGGCGACGACGAGATCTTCACCGACGCCCAGGCGGCCGAATGGTTCGACGTAGCCGACGTGGTCAAGGCGCCCGCGCGCCTGGACTGGGACAAGCTGAACTTCGTCAACCAGCGTTACATCCGCGCGGCGGACGACGCCCGCCTCGCCGTGCTTACGGCCGAGGCGCACGGCAAGCGAGGCGTGAATGTCCCTGAGGCCGCCCTGCCCCGTCTCGCCGCCGTGATCGGCCGGGTCAAGGAGGCGGCGCAGACCGTACTTCAGCTCGCCGACCTCACGCTGTTCGCCCTGAAGGCGCGTCCGCTCGAGCTGGACGAGCGCACGCGCAAGCTCCTGACCGACGAGGCGCTGGGCCGCCTGGCCCGGCTGCGCGCGCACCTCGCCGGCGAGGCCGACTGGACTCCGCCCGCGCTGGAAGGGTCGCTGCGCGCCTTCGCCGGGGCGGAGGGCGTCGGGCTCGGCAAGGTGGGACCCTGGCTGCGCGGCGTGCTCTCGGGCGGTGCGCCGGCCCCGGACCTCGCCTCCACCCTGACCGCCCTCGGGCGCGAAGAGGCGCTCGGCCGGATGGACGACGCGCTCGCCTCCGGAGCCTAGCGCCCGCTTCCCCAAGGCCCCGCCTGCGCTATAAGCGCGCCCGACGAGACGGCGCGGTCGCCGCCGGCGCCGGCCTCCCCGCCGTGCGCCTCCAAACAGGGGTACGCCACCATGGAGAGCAAGGTCACGCCCGGCGGCGCGGCGACGTTCAAGCTGGGCGACAAGGAGATCAGCCTTCCCGTCCTGAAAGGCACTGTCGGCCCAGACGTCGTGGACATCCGCAAGCTCTACGGCGAGAGCGACATGTTCACCTACGACCCGGGGTTCACCTCCACGGCGTCGTGCGAGAGCCAGATCACCTATATCGATGGCGACAAGGGCGTGCTGCTCTACCGTGGCTACCCGATCGACCAGCTCGCGGAGAAGTCCTCGTTCCTGGAAGTCTGCCATCTTTTGATCTACGGCGAGCTGCCGACGGCGGCGGGGTGCGCCGACTTCACCAGCCTGGTGACGCGGCACACCATGCTGCACGACCAGTTCCACCGTTTCTTCCAGGGCTTCCGCCGCGACGCCCACCCGATGGCGATCATGGTGGGCGCGGTCGGCGCGCTCTCGGCCTTCTACTACGACAGCGCCAACGTGCAGGATCCCGAGCAGCGGGAGATCAGCGCCATCCGCTTGATCGCCAAGATGCCGACCATCGCCGCGCAGGCCTACAAATACTCCATCGGCCAACCGTTCGTATATCCGAAGAACGAGCTCAGCTATACCGAGAACTTCCTGCGCATGTGCTTCTCGGTTCCCGCCGAGGAGTACGAGATCGACCCGGTTCTGGTGCGCGCCATGGACCGCATCTTCATCCTGCACGCCGATCACGAGCAGAACGCCTCAACCTCCACCGTGCGTCTGGCGGGCAGCTCGGGCGCCAACCCTTTCGCCTGCATCGCCTCGGGCATCGCCTGCCTGTGGGGGCCGAGCCACGGGGGCGCCAACGAGGAGGCGCTGAACATGCTGCGGGAGATCAAGACGGTCGACCGCATCCCCGAGTACGTGCAGGGCGTGAAAGACCGCCGCTACCGCCTGATGGGCTTCGGCCATCGCGTTTACAAGAACTACGACCCGCGCGCCAAGGTGATGCAGCAGACGGCGCACGAGGTGCTCGACCGCTTGGGCAAGCACGACGAGCCGCTGATGCAGGTGGCTATGGAGCTGGAGCGGATCGCGCTGAGCGACCCCTACTTCGTGGAGCGCAAACTCTATCCGAACGTCGACTTCTACTCGGGCATCACGCTGTCGGCGATGGGCTTCCCGTCCGAGATGTTCACCGTGCTGTTCGCCCTCGCGCGCACCGTGGGCTGGATCGCGCAGTGGAAGGAGATGATCGAGGACCCGTCGCAGAAGATCGGCCGCCCGCGGCAGGTCTACACGGGCCCGACCCAGCGCGACTTCGTGGCCATCGACCAGCGGGGCTGAGGCCCCACTGTCCTGGCCCGCGGCGGCTCAGGCCGTCGCGGGCTTCAGGCCGCCGCCGCGGCGCGCCGCCTTCTCCGCGCGCGTCTTCAGGAAGGTGCGGCGCGCCAGGCGCACCATCATCGGCATGAAGGTCGGCCGCTTCAGCCGCGGGTCGTACTGCCCTAGCCGCCGCGCATCCTCGTCCAGGCACAGCTGCATCAGCTCGGCCACGTCCAGGTCCTCGCCGACGGCGCTCGCGCCCGTGACGGTGAAGTTGGCGTCGACCTTCTCCTTGGCCTCGACCTTGGCCTTCTGCTTGTCCTCGGCGTCGTCCATGCCGGAAGCGATGCCCATGCGCTCCCAGGCGAGGAACACCCAGACCGCGGCCACCTTCAACTCGAAGCCGATGCGCTGAAAGATGTTCAGGTGCGCCCGGTGCCACTCCACCCAATTCGCGAAGAAGAGGATGTGGCGGCCCTCCTCGTGCACCACGGGCTCGAAGGTCTCCACCAGCTCCGGCGGGAAATAGCCGGAGCGGCGAGCCGTCTCGAACAGGCCGAAGGCGAAGAAGCTGTCGATGCACTCCGAGAAGCCGGTGACCATGTAGGCCCACTCGCGGTCTTTGGGCACCTTGTACTCGGGCTCGGGCTCCAGCGGGATGCCGTAGGCGCCGACGAGGCCGGAGAGCACCACCTTGTGGCGGCGCTCCTCGAAGGCGTTGAGGTCCAGCGCCTTCTTGACCAGGGGGTCGGGCACCACGTCGGCGTAGTTCTGCATGCGCGTGCCCGCCTTGCCCTCCGTCTGCACGGCGATGTCCCAGATCGGCAGCGAGGTGACCCGCTTCAGGGCGTCCGGCTCCAGCCTCGGCCAGTCGATCAGCGCCGGCTTGTAGGCGTCGAAGCTGTCCAGCAGCGTGCGGGCGAACAGGTTGCGGTGCGCCTCCGAACCCCAGCGGATCGGCTGGCCGGCGGGCGGCAGGGCGTAGGCGCTCGTGTCCCGGTCGGGCGGGACGAGGCCGGTGCGGTCCGGCGTGATGACCATGGCGTTCATGGGCCGAAGATAGCGCGTGAGACCGCCCGTTGCGAGACGACGACAAGTTCGACGAAGCGAGACAATGCGCGGCTCTACGAGCGCGACGACCGAGACTGCCGCGACACGCGCGACCGGATCAGGCCAGGTCGGTGAAGCCGCCCAGCACCGCACCGCGCTCGCGCACCGCCTCGCAGGTCTCGGGGGCGGTCAGGGCCGCCAGTTCGTCCGCATAGGCGTAGCCGGGGGCCTCGCCCTCCCAGCCGCCGCCGAGGCCGGGGTGCGTGTAGAGCTCGGTCAGGCCGGGAGGCAGACGGCGGATCAGGCCCGCCACGCGCGGCGTCGTCATGGCGCCCGACCAGGCGAGGCCGAACACCTGGTCGGCCACGGCGACCCCCTGGCTCCGGAAACGGGCGCGCACCAGCCGCGCCCAGGGCTCCGTCAGCCAAGCCGGGCCGGGCGCGGCGGTCGGGTCGACGGCGGCCAGCACGGCGCGGGGCTCGACGGGCGCCCGGCTGGCGCGCAGGCCGAAGTCGCGGCCGACGCGCAGGATCGCGCCCGCGATGGTCGGGTGCAGGTGGAAGTGCTTGTGCGTGTTGACATGGTCGAGCGGCAGGCCGGTGGCGGCGTAGGCCTCGAACTGCGCGCGCACCTCGGCCAGCAGTTGGCGGCGCACGCGGGGCTTGAAGAACATGTCCACGGCCGCCGCCGTCATGTCGCGGCGGAAGAAGCCGTCGGGGCCGGTCAGGTCGGGCAGTTCGCGGGCGGGCAGGGTCGGGCGCCCCTCCACCAGCACGAGGTGCAGGCCCGTGCGCAGGCCTGGGTTGGCGCGGGCGCAGCGCACGGCGTCGGCCGCGCCAGGCGCGGAGGGCATGAGGCTGGCCGCGCGGAGAACTCCCTCGCGGAAAGCGAGCTCGACGGCCTCGTTGACTTCGCGCGATGCGCCGAAGTCGTCGGCGGTGACGATCAGCCGGGGCGGTTCGCCCCGCCCTCCCCCGTTCACGGGGCGGGGGGTGGCGCGGCGCGCGGCGCCGTGACGGAGGGGGTCCCTCGACGTCGGAGGACGGCGCAACCCCCTCCACCGGCTTCGCCGGTCCCCCTCCCCCGCAAGCGAGGGAGGACGGCGATCACGCCGCCTCGACTTCCTTGCGCTCCTTGAGGAACGCGCGGAACTCGACGCCCTCGCGCAGGCGGCGCTTCATCATGTCGAAATCCATCACCATTTCCTTGACGATGGAGCCGATCTTCTTTGGACGGAAGTAGAACTTTTTGTAGAAGTCCTCCACCGAGTGGAAGATCTCGTCGTGGCTGAGCACGCCCGGGTAGTGCAGCGGCGCGATCTGCACGCCCTTGTCGTTGATCAGCTCGGCATTGTCCGCGTCGAGCCATCCGTTCTCGACGGCCTGATCGTAGAGGAAGGTGCCGGGATAGGGCGCGGCCAGCGACACCTGGATGGTGTGCGGGTTGATCTTGCGCGCCCAAGCCTTGGTCTTCTCCAGCGTCTCCTTGGTCTCGCCGGGCAGGCCGACGATGAAGGTGCCGTGGATCTGGATGCCGAGGTCGTGGCAGTCCTGGGTGAACTTCTCGGCGACCTCGACGCGCATGCCCTTCTTGATGTTGTGCAGGATCTGCTGGTCGCCCGACTCGTAGCCGACCAGCAGCAGGCGCAGGCCGCCCGCCTTGAGCTTCACCAGCGTCTCGCGCGGCACGTTGGCCTTGGCGTTGCACGACCAGGTGATGCCGAGCTTTCCCAAGCCCTCGGCGATGGCTTCGGCGCGGGGCAGGTCGTCAGTAAAGGTGTCGTCGTCGAAGAAGAACTCCTTCACCTGCGGGAAGCGGCGCTTGGCGTCGGCCAGTTCGGCGACCACGTTCTCCACCGAGCGCGTGCGGTAGCGGTGCCCGCCCACCGTCTGCGGCCACAGGCAGAACGTGCAGCGGCTCTTGCAGCCGCGGCCGGTGTAGACCGAGATGTAGGGGTGTTTCAGGTAGCCGATGAAGTAGTCCTCGATACGCAGGTCGCGTTCGTAGACCGGGATCACGCTCGGCAGGTCGTCCATGGTCTCCAGGATCGGGCGATCCGGGTTGTGGACGATGAACCCATCCTCGTTTCGGTAGGAGAGGCCCAGGATGTTCGACCAGGGCAGGCCGTCGGCCACCTCCTTTATCGTGTAGTCGAACTCGTTGCGGCAGACAAAGTCGACGATGGGTGCGTCCTTCAGCGATTCGTCCGACTGCACGGCCACCTTGGCGCCGATCAGGCCGACCTTGAGCTTAGGGTTGGCCGCCTTGAGCGCCTCGATGCACTTCACATCCGAATCAAAGGACGGCACGGACGTGTGCACGATGCACAAGTCGAAGTCGTTCGCCTGCGCCGTCACCTCAGCGAGGGTGATGCCGGTCGGCGGGGCGTCGATCAGCTTGGAGTTCTCCACCAGGGCGGCGGGCTGGGCCAGCCAGGTCGGGAACCAGAAGGAGCGGATCTCGCGCTTGGCTTGGTAGCGTGAGCCGGCGCCGCCGTCGAAGCCGTCGAACGAGGGAGCCTGCAGGAAAAGCGTACGCATCGACATGGAGTTCAGGAATCCCCGACCGGCGTGAGTTGTCCGTCGCGCCCTACATGGAAACGGGCGCCGCGCCAGTCCACCTGTCCGGTGAAGTAGGCCGCGACGAAGACGGCGAACGACATCATATCGCGGAACGGCAGCCACCACCACCGCCCGGTCGCCACACCCGCCGCTCGGTCGACGCAGACCTTCAGCCACAGGCGGCAGGCGAGCGCCGCCGCCAGCGTCAGCATGGCGGGCGGCAGCATGACGGGCGCGCCCAACAGCAGCAGCGCGCAACCCAGGAGCGCCAGCGGTGTCGGATAGGTGATCAGCGTGGCCGCGTGACCGGCGGCGTTGAGGCCGAGGATGGTCTTGGCCCAGCGCAGCTCATGACGCCACACCTCGCCCAGCCGCGTCTCGGCGCAGCCGTGCGCCACCAGCACGGGCGGGGACACGACCTCCAGCCCCAGCGCGCGCACCTCACGGCCGAGCTCGTAGTCGTCGGCCAGCACGTCGCGGAAGCGCTCGAAGCCGCCGATGCGGCGAAGGGTGTCCGCGGTGAGCGCGATGGTGGAGCCCATGCAGGGCCGCGCGCCCGCCGCCACCCCCGCCGCGGCCTGCGGCAGGAAGTTGTACGACACGCCCATGGCCGCCGCCGCCGCCCAGGGCCCGGGTCGGCTGGCGCGTCCGTAGTACAGGCAGGTCGCCACGCCGACGCCGGGCGCCTCCAGCGCCGCGACGAGGTCGCGCAGGTAGTCGTGGGGCACGGCGATGTCGCTGTCGCTCAGCACCACCACCTCGGCGGGCTCCGCCACGGCTATGATGTTGATCAGGTTCGCGATCTTGGCGTTCGCCCCGTGAGTGCGGCTTTCGAGCACCAGGGTGGCGCGGCCGTGCGGCTCGGCGGCGAGTGATTCGGCCAGCACTCGGGCTGCGTCGACCGGGTCCTGCAGCCCCATCCAGACGTGCATCGGTCCGTCGTAGTCCTGCGCCAGGAAGGTGCGCAAGTCGTGCTCCAGCAGGGGCTCCAGCCCGTGCAGCGGCTTCAACACGGCGACCCGCGGACGACCCTTCGGCTGGAGCGCCGGGCTCGGCCGGTAGCGCGACACCATGCGTGCGGCGAACAGGGTGTAGCCGCAGCCGGCGAAGGCCAGCAGGCACAGCAGCGCGCCGGCGGCTGCAACCGCAAAGCTCATCGCGCGCTCCTGTGCTGAGAGTGGACCCGGCTCGCGCCTCCCGGCGGCCGGCGCCGCGCCTTGTGACCCGCCGCACCCGTCCGCGGCAAGCCGGAGCCGACCCACGCCGATGCCAGCCGCCGTTCTCCGCCGCCGCACCAGCCTGGCGGCGCTCGCCGCCACCCTCGCCGCCACGGCCGTGCCCGCGAGCGCCCAGGCGCCCGCACGCAATCCAGACCCCTACGAACACTGGAACCGCAAGTCCTACAACCTCAGCCAGAAGATTTATGACAAGGCCATACGTCCGGGCGCTCTGCTCTGGAAACGGTATGTTCCGGAAGGCCTTCGAGAGGGATTGCGGAACGGGCTGTCCAATCTTGGCGAGCCCGTGGTGTTCTTCAACGACGTGCTTCAGGGGCGCGCCGATGATGCGTCCGTCACCCTGAAGCGGTTCATCGTCAACTCGACGGTGGGCTTCGGCGGTATCGCAGACGTCGCGAAGGCATACGGCGCGCCGCACCACGACAACGACTTCGGGACCACGCTCGGGCGCTACGGCGCGAAGCCCGGCCCATACATCTACATCCCAGTCCTGGGACCGAGCGACGGGCGCGACCTGTTCGGGCGCGGCGTGGACACTGCGCTGAACCCGAGGACCTGGATCGGCTACAGCGCGCGCACGGCGACGAGCGTGGCGGACACGGTCGGGGGCGGGCTGAACGCGGCCGCCGACTCAGATAGTCAGCTTCAGACGCTGAAGGCGACCGCAACGGACTCTTACGCCACCCTGCGCTCGCTCTACCTCCAGAACCGGGAGGCGCAGATCCGCGGCGAGGCGGTGGACGTGAACGCCCTGCCCGACTTCGACGACCCGACGGCGCAGACCACGCCGGCCGCCCCCGGGGCCGTTTCACCCAACGGCCACGGACCCCTGAAACGGCCCGGGCCGAACGGGGTGATCGGCGACGCCGCCGCTCTGCCCCAGGCGGCGCCGACGACGACCCCGGCTGGCTCTCCGCCGTCCGCGTCACCGCCGGCGACCCCGGGCGGCCCCGGCTGAGGGTTCGCCCGCGCGGCGAAGCCGTGTAGAGGGCGCGCCGTGGTCAAGGGCGTCACCCTCGTCACCGGCGCGTCCGGCTTCGTGGGCTCCGCCGTCGCGCGCGCCCTGGTCGCCCGCGGCGAGCGGGTGCGCGTGCTGGTGCGCGCCTCCAGCGACCGCACCAACCTGCGCGACCTGGTCTGCGAAGAGGCCGAAGGCGACATGCGCGACGCCGCGAGCGTGCGCCGCGCCCTGGAGGGCTGCTCACACCTGTACAACGTGGCCGCGGACTACCGCCTGTGGGCGCGCGATCCCGAGGAGATCGTGCGTAACAACCGGGAGGGCGCCGAGGCCGTCATGGGCGCCGCACTAGAGGCCGGGGTGGAGCGGATCGTGCACACCTCCAGCGTCGCCACGCTCCGCACGGCGAAAGAGGGGCTGCCGGGCGACGAGACCCATCCTCTCGCGCCTGAACAGGCGACCGGGGCCTACAAGCGCTCCAAGGTGGTGGCCGAGCGGCTGGTGGAGCGGATGGTCGCCGAGCGCGGCCTGCCCGCGGTGATCGTGAACCCCTCCACGCCCATCGGCCCGCGAGACGTGAAGCCCACGCCCACGGGGCGCGTCATCGTGGAGGCCGCAACCGGCAAGGTGCCGGCCTTCGTCGACACAGGGCTGAACCTCGTCCACGTGGACGATTGCGCCGCCGGCCACCTCCTGGCCATGGACCGGGGCCGGATCGGCGAGCGTTACGTGCTGGGCGGCCAGGACGTGACGCTGCGCCAGATGCTGGCCGACATCGCCGCCCTGGTCGGCCGCCACCCACCCACCGTCGCCCTTCCCCGCGGCCCCTTGCAGCCGCTCGCCTGGGCGGCGGAGGCGGTGGCGCAGGTGACCGGGCGCGAGCCGTTCCTGACCCGCGACGCGCTGAAAATGAGCAAAAACCTCATGTTCTTCTCCTCGGCCAAGGCCGAGCGCGAGTTGGGCTACCGCGCCCGGCCGTACCGCGCCGCGTTGTCCGACGCCCTGGCCTGGTTCCGCGCTCACGGGAGCGTGCCGGCGTGACCGCGCTCATGCTGTCGGGGCTGTCGCTGGCGGTCTGGGCCTACCTCGTCCTGCTGCACGGCCGGTTCTGGCTGGCCGACCAGCGCGACGACCGCGGCCCCGCTCCGCCCGAGCCGGCGGCCTGGCCGGCCGTCGTCGCGGTGGTCCCGGCGCGCGACGAGGCGGACGTGGTGGCGCGCGCGGTCGGCTCGCTGCTCGCCCAGGACTATCCGGGCGCGTTCCGCGTCGTGCTGGTGGATGACGGCTCCACCGACGGCACCACCGCGGTCGCCCGCGCCGAGGCCGCACGCCTCCGGTCGGACCGGTTGGAGGTGATCGGCGGCGCGCCTCTCCCGGCCGGCTGGACGGGCAAGCTGTGGGCGGTGAGCCAGGGCGTCGCGCACACAGGCTCGGCGCCCGAGTTCCTGTGGCTCACCGACGCCGACATCGGCCACGGCCCGTCCGACCTGCGCCGGCTCGTGGCGCGGGCGCAGGCCGAGCGGCTGGTGCTGAGCTCGCAGATGGTGCTGCTGCACTGCGCGACCGCGCCGGAGCGATGGCTGATCCCCGCCTTCGTGTTCTTCTTCCAGATGCTCTACCCCTTCCCACGGGTGAACCGGCCCGGGTCGCGGGTCGCGGGCGCGGCGGGCGGCTGCATGCTGGTGCGGCGCGAGGCGCTGGAGCGCGCGGGCGGCGTCGCCGCGATCCGTTCCGCCCTGATCGACGACTGCACGCTCGGTGCGCTGCTCAAGCGGCAGGGGCCCGTGCGTCTCGCGCTGACCCGCGAGGCCGTGAGCCTGCGGCCCTACACGCGCTTCGGCGAGGTGGCCGGCATGGTGTCGCGCTCGGCCTACGCCCAGCTCGGCTACTCGCCGTGGCTGCTGCTCGGCTGCTTGGTCGGCATGACGCTGACCTACCTCGCGCCGCCGCTGTTCGCCCTGTTCGGCCATGGCGGCGCGCGCTGGGCCGGGATCGCCGCGTGGGCGCTGATGGCGCTGAGCTTCCAGCCGACGCTGCGCCTTTACCGCCGCTCGCCCCTGTGGGGGTTGGCGCTGCCCGTGATCGGCGCGCTCTACTGCGGCTTCACCGTGCAGTCGGCGGTGGACGTGTGGCGCGGGCGCGGCGGGCGCTGGAAGGGGCGCAGCCAGGCCCGGGTCGGGACGGCGGAGGCGCACGCGTGAGCGCGCTCGACAGCGACTTCGCCGAGGCGTCCGACCTCTCCAGCGGGAAGAACCACCGGCAGGAGAACTTCCCGGTCGCGGCGCTGTTCGCCAAGCCGTTCCGCCCGCCGGTGATGGCCTTCTATCGCTTCGCCCGCACCGCGGATGACGTGTCGGACAACGCCGCGGCGGCCCCGCACGAGAAGCTGGCGCTCCTGGCCGGCATGCGCGCCACTCTCAGCGGCGAGAGCGAGCTCGACCCCGACAGCCGCACCCTGCGCCAGACCTGCGCCGAGCGCGGGCTCGACCCGCAGCACGGCCTCGACCTGCTGGAAGCGTTCCGGCGCGACGTGACGCAGCTGCGGTACGAGAGCTGGGACGCGCTGATGGACTACTGCCGCTGGTCGGCCATGCCCGTCGGCCGCTACGTGCTCGACGCGCACGGCGAGGACCGGGAAGCGACCTGGGCCGCCTCCGACGCGCTTTGCGCCGCGCTGCAGGTGATCAACCACCTGCAGGACTGCGGCCGCGACCGCGCCGACCTCGACCGCGTCTACCTGCCGCTGGACGCGCTCGCCGCCGAGGGGATCGGCGTGGAGGCCCTGGACGCGCCGCGCGCCACGCCCGAGCTGCGCCGCGTGCTCGACGGACTCCTGGACCGGACGGAGGCGCTGCTCGACGCCTCGCGGCCCTTCGCCAGCCGCATCCGCAACGGCCGCCTCGCCTGGGACGTGGCCGTGATCCAGCGCCTGGCCGAAGGCCTCACCGCCCGCCTGCGCAAGCGCGATCCGCTGAGCGAGCCCGTGCACCACTCCAAGGCCGAGATGGCGCGGCTGGCGATGATCGCCGGCCTCGACCGCCTGCGCGGCCGCAAGTGACCGCCGTGGCCGACACCCGCCCGGACTCCGCGGCGCCCGCAGGCGAAGACGTGCTCGACCGCGCGCCAGCGACCGCGGAGGTGGCCGCGCGCCAGGCTGCCGGCTCCTCCTTCGCCGCCGGGATGCGCGTGCTGCCGCCGCCGGAGCGGGGGGCCATGTACGCGATCTATAGCTTCTGCCGCGCCGTGGACGACATCGCCGACGACCAGGCCGGCTCGCGACAGGAACGCACCGCGGCCCTCAATGCGTGGCGGCGAGACCTCGACAGCCTCTACGCCGGCGGACCACCCGGCCGCGCGGCCGGGCTGGAGGACGCCGTGCGCCGCTTCGGCTGCGAGCGGGCCGACTTCGAGGCGGTGATCGACGGCATGCAGATGGACGTGGACCGCGACATCCGCGCGCCCGCTTACGCCGAGCTCGACCTCTACTGCGACCGGGTGGCCTCGGCCGTGGGCCGCCTGTCGGTGCGCGTCTTCGGGATGGAGCGCGGGCCGGGGCGTGAGCTCGCCTTCCACCTCGGCCGCGCCCTGCAGCTCACCAATATCCTGCGCGACCTGGACGAGGACGCCGCCATCGGCCGCCTCTACCTGCCGCGCGAGGCGATCGCGCTGTCGCACATGCCCGCCGGCCTCGACGACCCGCACGCCGTGGTGAACCACCCGGCCATCGACACGGCCTGCCGCATGGTCGCCCAGCGCGCGCACGAGCATTACGACGGCGCGGCCGCCGTGCTGCGCAAGCGGCCGAAGGGACACCTGCTCGCGCCCCGGCTGATGGAAGCGGTGTACTCGCGCGTCCTCACGGGCATGGAGCGCCACGGCTGGCAGCCCCCGCGCGAGCGCATCAGCCTGTCCAAGGCGCAGATCGGCTGGCTGGCGATGAGCCGCAGCCTCGTTCCCTGGCTCTAGCGCCGTGGCTCTGAAGCGCGCCCACGTCGTCGGCGCGGGACTGGCGGGGCTCTCTGCAGCGGTGGCGCTCGCGCGTCGCGGGGTGGCGGTGGAGCTGTCCGAGGCGGCGGCGCAGGCCGGTGGGCGCTGCCGCTCCTACTTCGACCGTGACCTCGGACTGACGCTGGACAACGGCAACCACCTGGTTCTCTCCGGCAACCGGGCGGTGCACGACTACGTGCGCCTGATCGGCTCGGCCGACCGGCTGGTGGGACCCGACCGCGCGGAGTTCGCCTGGGCCGACCTGCGCACCGGCGAACGCTGGACGCTGCGCCCCGACGAAGGCCCGATCCCCTGGTGGGTGCTCCAGCCCTCGCGCCGCGTTCCCGGCACGCGCATCGCCGACTACCTGCGCCTCGCCCCGCTCGCCCTCGGCCGCCGCGGCCGCACCGTCGGCGAGACGGCGCGCTGCTCCGGTCCGGCGTGGGAACGGCTGATAGAGCCGTTCCTGCTCGCCGCCCTCAACACGCGCGCGGTCGACGGCGACGCCGGCCTGGCCGCGGCGGTGATCCGCGAGACCCTGGCCCGCGGCGGGGCCGCCTACCGGCCGCGCGTGGCCGAGCCGACGCTGGACGCCGCCTTCGTCGCCCCGGCGCTCGCCTGGCTCGCCGAACGCGGCGCGACCGTGCGCCTGGGCCGGCGCCTGCGCGGCCTCGTCTTCGAGGAGGGCCGGGCCACCGGGCTCGCCTTCGCCGACGGCCCTGTCGCGGTCGCTCCGGAGGAAGCGGTGGTGCTCGCCCTGCCGCCCAACATCGCCGCCGAGCTCGTGCCCGACCTCAGCGTGCCCACCGAGTTCCGCGCCATCGTTAACGGCCACTTCGCCGTGCCCGCGCCCGCCGACGCGCCGCCCATCCTGGGCGTGGTCGGCGGGACGGTGGAGTGGATTTTCCGCCTGCCCGACCGGATCAGCGTCACGATCAGCGGGGCCGACCGCCTGGTCGATCAGCCGCGCGAGGCGCTGGCCGCGCTAATGTGGCGCGAGATCTCCGCCGCCCTCGACCTCGGCGACGCCCCGCTCCCGCCCTGGCAGGTGGTCAAGGAGAAGCGCGCCACCTTCGCCGCCACCCCCGCGCAGGACCGCCTGCGGCCGGGCGCCCGCACGCGCTGGCCCAACCTGCTGCTCGCGGGCGACTGGACCGACACGGGCCTGCCCGCCACCATCGAGGGCTCGCTCCGCTCCGGTTTCAAGGCGGCGGATTTGGCCTTCGGCATGGGATCAGCGTAGAAGGCGCGCCCTCATGTACGACGCCGAGCTTCCTTCCCCGGCCGCGGGCGACCTCGACGACGCCGTTTCGCGCGCGGCCGAGGCGCTGCGCCGCTGGCAGAAGCCGGATGGGCACTGGGTGTTCGAGCTCGAGGCCGACGGCACCATCCCCGCCGAGCACCTGCTGCTGCGTCGCTACCTGGGCGAGCCGCACGACCCGGAGCTGGAGCGCCGTACGGCCAACTACCTGCGCCGCATACAGGGGGCGCACGGCGGCTGGCCCCTGTTCCACGACGGCGCCTTCGACGTCTCAGCCACGGTGAAGGCCTACTTCGCCCTCCGCTACGCGGGCGACGCGCCGGATGCGCCGCACATGGTCCGCGCCCGCCACGCGGTGCTGGCGCACGGCGGCGCGGCGGCGGTGAACGTGTTCAGCCGCATCCAGCTGGCCCTGTTCGGCGTCGCGCCGCCCGGTCGCAAGCCCTGGTCGGACATCCCGACCATGCCGCCCGAGCTGATCCTCGTGCCGCGCTGGTTTCCCGTCCACCTGATGAAGATGAGCTACTGGGCGCGCACGGTGATCGTGCCGTTGCTGGTGCTCGGCGCGCTCAAGCCCGTGTCGCGCGACACCTCGGTCCGGCTCGACGAGCTGTACCTGCCGCGCGGCTCCAGGCTCCCGGCGAAGAAGACGCATCAGAAGCCGTTCTGGCGCGCGGCTTTTGGGGCGCTCGACGTCGTGCTCAAGGCGATCGAGCCGTTCTGGCCCAAGCGCCTGCGCGCCCGCGCCATCGCGCGCTGCCGCGCCTTCGTGGTCGAGCGGCTGAACGGCGAGGACGGTCTCGGGGCCATCTACCCCGCCATGGCCAACAGCGTGATGATGTTCGACGCGCTCGGCTACGCGCCCGAGCACCCGGACCGGGCGATCGCGCGTCGCTCGGTGGCCAACCTCGTCGTGCACGCGCCGGAGGACGGCCACCCGGACGAGATCTACTGCCAGCCCTGCGTCTCGCCCGTATGGGACACCGCACTCGCGGCCCACGCCCTCATGGAGGCCGGCGACGCCGCCAGCGAGACCGCCGCCCTGAAGAGCCTCGCCTGGCTCAAACCCCTGCAGGTGCTCGACGTGCGCGGCGACTGGGCCGAGGTGCGCCCCGACGTGCGCCCTGGCGGCTGGGCCTTCCAGTACCGGAACGACCACTATCCCGACCTGGACGACACCGCCGTCGTGGTCATGGCCATGGACCGCGCCCGTGGCCGGCTGGAAGCGCGCGGCTACGACGAGGCGATCGGCCGCGGCGAGGAGTGGACGGTCGGGCTGCAGTCGAAGAACGGCGGCTTCGGCGCCTTCGACGCCGACAACACGTATCACTACCTGAACAACATTCCCTTCGCCGATCACGGGGCGCTGCTCGATCCGCCCACCGAAGACGTGACCGGGCGCGTGGTCTCCATGATGGCGCAGCTCGGGAGCACGGTGGATGATCCCCGCATGCACGCCGCCTGCCGTTATCTCGAGGACACCCAGGGCGCCGACGGCTCGTGGTTCGGCCGCTGGGGCGTGAACTACATCTACGGGACGTGGTCGGTGATGTGCGCCCTCAACGCGGCGGGCTACGCTGGCGCATCCCCGCCCATGAAGCGCGGCGCCGACTGGCTGCTCTCCATCCAGAACGCCGACGGCGGCTGGGGCGAGGATTGCGAGAGCTACGCGCTCGACTACGCCGGCTACGCGCCGCACCCGTCGGTCGCTTCCCAGACCGCCTGGGCGCTGCTCGCGCTGATGGCGGCGGGGATGGCCGACCATCCGGCCGTCGAGCGCGGGATCGCGTGGCTGCTGGAGCGCCAGGGCGAGGACGGGCTCTGGCCGCAGGAGCATTACACGGGCGGCGGCTTTCCGCGCGTCTTCTACCTGCGCTACCACGGCTATCCGAAGTTCTTCCCCCTGTGGGCCGTGGCTCGCTACCGCAACCTCCAGCGCGCCAACACGCGCGAGGTGGCGTGGGGGATGTGACGACGCTCCTGGTCGTCACCGGCCTCCTCGCCGAGGCCGAGATCGCCGCCGGCGACGGGATCGTCACGGTGGCCGGCGGGGGCGCCGCCGACCTCGACCGCCGCATCGAGCAGGCGATCGCCGCCCACCGCCCGTCGGCCCTGCTGAGCTTCGGTGTCGCCGGCGCGCTGCGCCCGTCATTGGCCGTGGGCGACGTGGTGGCGGGAGCGGAAGTGGTCGGCGACGGCTGGTCCGCTCCGTGCGATGCGGCGTGGCTGGCGGCGTTGGCCCCCGCCTGCCGCGCCCGTCCGGCGGTGGTCACCGCCCTGCCCGCCCCCGCCTCCACCGTCGAGATGAAGCGCGCTCTGGCGCACCTGGGCGCCGCGACGGTCGACATGGAGACGGCCGCGGTGGCGCTGGCGGCGCGCGAAGCGGGGCTGCCGCTGGCCATATTGCGGGTGGTGTCCGACACCGCGGACCAGGCGATCCCGCCCGCCGCCCTGGCCGGCATGCGCGAGGACGGGCGCACGGACGCACTGGCGGTGATGGGCGCCCTGGCCCGCGCGCCCATGCAACTGCCCGCCCTGATCCGCACCGCCCGCGCGTTCGGCCACGCCATGCGCCGCCTGCGCGAGGTGCGCGCCGCCGCGGGACCGCGCTTCAGCTTCCCGGGCTGACCTACTCCGCAGCCATCGCCACGGCGGGCTCGGCGTCCCGCGGGACGCCGTTGGCCCGAAGCACCTCGCGCAGGTCCTTGATGGCGGGGAAGACCTCGTGGTTCCAGTCGGCTCCCTGGTCGTCATGGGCCCGCTGTTCGAGCTCCATGATCTCCTTGTCCTCCTCGAAGATCTTCTCGGTGAACCAGGTCACGAAGGGCCAGACCGCCTCGATCAGGCCGGGGATCGGCGGCCGCTTGACGGACAGATAGCCGAACGTGCGGTTGCTGCGCTGCTCGCGGTCGAGAGGCGTGTAGCAGAGCCACACGTCCAGCGCCGGGTCGCCCCGCCCCACCCACACGCGCAGGCGCTGGTAGGGGTATTCCGTGCGGATGGTCATCAGGTCGCCGTCGCCGTCGGTGCGGGCCTTGTCGACCGCCTCGCCGCGCTTGGAGACCAGGCCCAGGATCGCGCTCTCGCCCACGGTGGCGCGACCCTCCGTGCGGCTGAAGGTGTAGTCCACCTCGCACCAGTCGGGGCCCGAGCGGCGGCCCAGGCACTTGGCCTTGATCGAACCCATCTGCTTGCGGTGCAAGAACTGATGGTTCATGTCGAAGAGGTTCTCGTGGCAGAACGTGTAGTGGCACGCCAGCTCACGGTTCAACTGCCGCGTCTTGTAAGACTTGTCGGCTTTCGATCCAAGCGACGCGGGCAGCCGCTCGTCGGCGAGCGCGGGGTCGCCCGGGAACACGAACACCATCCCGTCGACCTCGGCCACGGGGTAGCTCCTCACCCCGTTCGGCAGCCGCTCGCGCCCGAGATACGGCACGTCGGTGCAGCGGCCCGAGACGCCGTCGTAGGCCCAGCCGTGATAGCCGCAGCGCAAGCCCTCGCCCTGCACCACGCCCATGGAGAGCGGCACCTGCCGGTGGGCGCAGCGGTCCTCCAGGGCGAACAGACGGCCGGGGCCGGTCTTGGGCGCGCTGCGATAGAGGGCGACAGGCTCGCCCATCAACCGGCGCGAGACCACCTTGCCCGGGCGCACCTCGTCAGACCAGGCGAGCGGGTACCAGTGGTCCGGATGCGAATCGACCCGCCGAAGATCGGTCGTGGGGGTGGCGAGGCCGAAGCCCCCGTCCGCAGCCATGTTCAACTCCCGCGCTAGGCGGTCACCCTAGACGAAGCCGCGCCTCCGTTCCAAGGCACGCCTGGGTTCCAGCGCCGCGTGCCTACGCAAGCGGCGCCCGGTCACTCCGCCGGGATCGTCTCGGCGCGCGCCCGCTTCTTCTTGGTGATGTCGATTGTGTTGAGCTTGCCGGAGCGGATCTCCTCCAGCTTCTGCTCGACGTGGGTGGAGTACACGTTGTTCGCCGGACGCTGGCGCGACAGGTCGATCTCGGGCGCGAACTCGCCGTCGGTCTTGATGCCAGCGAAGGCCACCTTCATCATCTTCAGTGGATTCTTGAAGGTCTCCTTCACGGCGGAACCCTCGAAGCCGCAATGGACCATGCAGTCGGCGCACTTTTCGTAGTTGCCGACGCCGTAGGTCTCCCACTCGGTGCCTTCCATCAGCTCCTTGTAGGAGGAGACGTAGCCCTCACCGAGCAGGTAGCAGGGCTTCTGCCAGCCGAACACGGTGCGCAGTGGCATGGACCAGGGCGTGCAGCCGAAGGTCTCGTTTCCGGCCAAGAAGTTCAGGAACAGGTCGCTCTGGGTGAACTCCCACTTCTTCTTGCCGGTGCGCTTCTTGCCCTCTGCGAAGAACTCACGGAAGAAGGTTTTGGTCTTCTTGCGGTTGAGGAAGTGGGCTTGGTCGGGCGCGCGCTCGTAGGCGTAGCCCGGCGAGAGCGTCACGCCCACGTCCATGGCCTTCATCTCGTCCATGAACGCGGCCATGCGCCCGGCGTCGGCTCCGTCGAACAGGGTGGAGTTGATCTGGACGCGGAAGCCCTTCGACTTGGCGAGCTTGATCGCCTCCACCGCCTTGGTGAACACGCCGTCCTGGCAGACGGCGTGGTCGTGCATCGCCTCGTCGCCGTCGAGGTGGATCGACCAGCTGAAGTACTTGGACGGCTTGAACTTGTCGATCTGCTTCATCAGCAGCAGCGCGTTGGTGCAGACGATGGTGACCTTCTTGCGTGCAACGGCCCCCTCGACGATGCGCCGCAGGTCCTTGTGCAGCAGCGGCTCGCCGCCGGCGATCACCACGCCCGGCGCGCCGCACTCGTCGATCGCCTCCATGCAGTGCTCGTAGGAGAGGCGCTGGTTGAGGATCTCGTCGGGGTAGTCGATCTTGCCGCAGCCGGCGCATGCCAGGTTGCAGCGGAACAGAGGCTCCAGCATCAGCACGAGCGGGTACTTCTCGACCCCGCGCAGGTGCTTGCCGAGGACGTACTTGCCGACCGTGACGGTCTGCGTCAGCGAAATGCTCAAAGCTTCAGTCCTTTACGCGGCGGCGTCGGCGAGCGTCTGAACGTCGAGCGCGACGGCGTCGACGGGGACGGACTCGCTCGACGGGCGGTCTGCGGTGCGGGCCTCGGGCCGGAGCGGCCCGGGCAGGCGGAATTCGATGTTCTCGCTGATTCCGTTCATCTGGGTCACCTCGACGTCGGGATCGAGGCGGCGCAGGGCGTCGATCACCGACAGGATCAGCTCCTCGGGCGCTGAGGCGCCGGCGGTCAGCCCCACCACGCTGTGGCCGGCGACCCAGGCCGGATCGACCTCCGACCCGTCGGCGACGAGGTGCGACTCGACGCCCATCTCGAGGCCGATCTCGACGAGGCGGTTGGAGTTGGAGCTGTTCTTGGCGCCGACGACCAGGATCATGTCGCTGACCCGCGCCAGGTCGCGCACGGCCGTTTGGCGGTTCTGGGTGGCGTAGCAGATGTCGTTCACGTCGGGTCCGGTGATGTCGGAGAACCGGGCCTGCAGGGCGGCGATCACGCCGCGGGTGTCGTCCACCGACAGGGTGGTCTGGGTGATGTAGGCCAGCGGCGTGTCCAGCGGCAGGTCGAGGGCGCCGACGTCGGCCTCCGTGGCGACCAAGTGCACCGGCGCGTTGATCTGGCCGATGGTGCCCTCCACCTCCGGATGGCCGGCGTGGCCGATCAGCACGAGGGTGCGTCCGCGGGAGACGTACTTGCGCCCCTGGGCGTGGACCTTGGAGACCAGCGGGCAGGTGGCGTCCATCACCGGCAGCTCGCGCGCCTTGGCCGCGTCCACCACAGACCGCGCGACGCCGTGGGCGGAGAACACCGTCACGGCGCCGCGGGGCACTTGATGGAGCTCCTCGACGAACACCGCGCCCTTGTTCCGCAGGGTGTCGACCACGTGTTTGTTGTGCACGATCTCGTGGCGCACGTAGACGGGGGCGCCGAACTTCTCGATCGACTTCTCGACGATGTCGATGGCGCGGACCACGCCCGCGCAGAAGCCCCTCGGCTGGGCCAGGACGACCTTGAGCATGGGTCGGGGCTCCCGAACGCGACACGAAATCGGCGGCGCGGGCTGGGCCTGCACACCGCCGGGAGTCGCCTAAGTAAGGCGCCCGGTCCTGTTACGGAAGACACACACGCGAGCAAAGGGCCGACCCGGGCCGGCCCGGGTCGGTGGACAAGGCGGGGTGCGCGGCGCAGATGGCCGCCCTCCCGCTCCCGCTGCGCCCGCGCCCTTCATGACCGACACCCTGACCTCCCCTCCCGACCTCAAGGCGCTCGACGCGGCGCTCGGCGCGCGGGCGGCCGAAGCCGACGCGGCGCTGGAAGCGGTGACGCCTCATCCGGAGGGGCTGCACGGACGCGTGGCCGAGGCGATGCGCTACGCGGTGTTCGCGGGCGGCAAGCGGCTGCGGCCCTTCCTGGTGCTGGAGGGGGCGGCCCTGTTCGGCGCGCCGGCGGAGGGTGCGCGCCGCGCCGCGGCGGCCATCGAGGCGCTGCACACCTACAGCCTCGTTCACGACGACCTGCCGTGCATGGACGACGACGATCTGCGCCGCGGCCGCCCCACCACGCACAAGGCGTTCGACGAGGCCACGGCCGTGCTGGCGGGCGACGCCCTGCTGACGCTGGCGTTCGAGGTGCTGGCGGCTCCCGCCACCCACGCCTCCGCCGAGGTCCGCACGCGGCTGGTGACGCGGCTGGCGCAGGCCGGCGGGGCGGGCGGCATGATCGGCGGCCAGATGGTCGACATGCTCGCGCCCCGGCACGCGCGGGAGGGGCGCGGCTACGGCCCCGACGAGATCGCGCTCATGCAGCGCATGAAGACGGGCGCCCTGTTCGAGTTCTCCTGCGAGGCCGGGCCGATCCTGGCGCAGGCGGGCGCGGACGCCGAGGCGCGGATGCGCGCCTACGCCCACGATTTCGGCTTCGCCTTCCAGATCTCCGACGACCTGCTCGACGCGCTGGGCGACGAGGCGACGGTGGGCAAGGCGGTCGGCAAGGACGCCGAGCAGGGCAAGGCGACCCTCGTGTCGCTGTGGGGCGTGGAGCCCGCCCGCGCCGAAGCGCGGCGCCTCGCCGAGCGAGCGGCTTCCGCGCTGGACGGCTTCGGCCGCGAGGCGGACGCCCTGCGCGCCCTGCCTTTCATGCTCTTAGACCGCACGAGCTGAAACACGCCGCCACGCAGCAGCCGCCTTCGTGAGGGACGCTCGTCTGCGATGAACGGCTCCGTTCGGCGTGCGTTCAGCCGCCGACCTCCAAGGACGCCTGCATGAAGCCCGCCCTCCCCGTCGCCCTGCTCCTGGCCGCCTTGGCACTGCCGACCGCCGCCCTGGCCGCCGATCCCGCAGCCGAGCGGGTGGACGCGTTCAACCGGGCGCTCCTCGACACGATGAAGCAGGGCAAGACGCTCGGGGCGCAGGGCCGCTTCCGCAAGCTGCAGCCCGCGGTGGAGCAGGCCTTCGACCTGCCGACGATGACGGCGGTGGCGGTGGGGCCGTCCTGGAGCACCCTGTCGCCCGGCGACCAGCAGCGGCTCGTGACCGCCTTCACGCGCATGAGCGCGGCCACGTGGGCGCACAACTTCGACGACTACAGCGGCGAAACCTTCAAGCTCGGCGCGGTCAGCACCAACGCGAAGGGCGACAAGCTCGTCCGCGACCAACTGACCCCGAAGGAGGGCGACCCGGTGAACCTGGGCTATCGCATGCGCCAGGCGGCGGGCGGCTGGAAGATCGTTGACGTGTTCTACAACGGCTCGATCAGCTCCATCGCCACCCAGCGCTCCGACTTCGCGAGCGCGCTGTCGAGCGGCGGCGCGCCGGCGCTGATCAAGAAGCTCGACGCGCAGACGGACACCCTGCTCAAGGGCAAGTGAGCCGCTAGGCGGCGCCCGACGCCTTCGCCGCCCCGCCGTCCACCGGCCCGCTCTGCTCGTCGGGCTTGGGCGGCCCCAGGAGCGCCGGCTCGAACAGGAGCGCGGTGATCAGCGTCCACACGAGCGAGATCATCAGGATCTTGCCCATGCTCGCCGTGCCCGGGTGGCTGGACAGGATCAGCGAGCCGAACGCCATGCCCGTGGTCATGGCGCTGAAGAACACCGCGCGCGCCAGGCTCGACTGGAGCAGGTCGGACACGCCCGCGCGCCACGCCATGACGAAGTAGATGTGGAACGCGACGCCCACCCCGAACAGCAACGGGAAGGCGATGATGTTGGCGAAGTTGATCGGCTGGCCGATCACGACGCAGGTCGCCAGCGTCAGGAACCCAGACAGCACGATGGGCGCCAGGGTGAACAGCGTCTCCTTCACACTGCGCAGCGCCACGATCAGCAGCGCGCAGATCGTCACAAGCGACAGCAGGCCCGCGGTGATGAAGGCGCGGCTGATGGTGCGCCCGGCCTCCTGCACCGAGATGGGCGCGCCCGACGCCTCCGGCGCGATGCGGCGCACGGCGGCCGAGAAACGCTTCAGGGTGGCGTTGTCGTTGCTGTTCCCCTTGGGCGAGACCTGCACGCGCGCCTGACCGTCCGGCGCCTCCCAGTCGCGGCGCAGGTCCTCGGGCAGGCTCTGCAGCGTCACGGGTGCGGCGGTGAGGAGCGCGCGCACCTCGCCCAGGAGCACGTTCAGCGGCGTCGTCAGCACGTCCGCCGCCTTCGCGCGCCGGTCGGGCGCGCCGGTCGCCAGCCGGTCGAGGGCGGCCGCCAGGCGCCGCGCCTCGGGCGCGCCGGGTCCTGACGCACCGTCCGCGACGCCGTGGAAGGCGATCCCGGCGCCCTTCAGCGCGGCGACGGTGTCCGCGTCGGTCGGCGCGGGCTGCACGTCGAAGGGGTTCAGCGTGGGATCGAGGAGCGTGTCCGCATCCTGGATCAGCGCCAGCTTCTGCGGCTGGTCGTCGGGCACGAAGCTCGTCAGCGTCACCGCCTGTTGCACCTCCGGCAGAGCGGACAGGCGCTTGGCCATGGCCTCGGCCGCCTGCGGCGACGGGGTGAGCACGTCGATGGTGTTCAGCGTCTGCGTGGGGTCGCGCGTGAGGTCGGCGAAGGTGCGCATGGCTTCGCCCTTGGTGTTGCGCAGGTGGAACGGGTTGAAGTCGAAGCGCACGAGCGGGAGCAGCGCGACCGACACCGCCGCAGAGCCGGCCGCGATCCACAGCACCAGCTTGCGCCGCTCGTGCATGAAGCGGTCCACCGGCGCCATGGCGCGCGAGCCCACCTCGCCCGCCTGGTCGGGCGGGTTCAACACCACCAGCAGCGCCGGCAGGAGCGTGGTGTTGAGGATCAGCCCGATCACCATGCCGATGCCCGCGATCACGCCGAGCTCGGAAATGCCGACGTAGCTGGTCGGCAGAAAGGCGAGGAAGCCCAGTGTCACCGCCGCCGCCGCCAGGGCCAGCGACGCCCCGATCCCGCCCGCCGCGCGCTCCAGGGCGAGGCGGATGTCGTGCACCTCCCGCCGCTCGGCCCTGAACCGCACGCCGATCTGAATGCCGAAGTCGATCCCCAGCCCCACGAACAGCGGGATGAACGCCACCGAGATCAGGTTGAAGCGGTGCACGACCGCCAGGCCGAGCGCCGCGGTCGCCGCCAGCCCGATCAGCGTGGTGACGAGGATGGCCGCGAGGATCCGTCCCGAGCGCACGGCCAACCACAGCATCAGCAGCACGGAGCCGAGCATCAGCGCCGTCACCAGCCACCAGTTGTCGGCCAGGGAGGCGAACTCCTCGTCCGACAGGGGCACCGAGCCGGTGACGCGCACCGTCTGTCCGTGGGCGGCGTCCAGGTGCAGGTCGTGCGCGGCCGCGTGGATCGCGTCGGTGGCGGGGGCGCCGGGCTCCAGGTCGCCGTAGTCCAGCCGGGGCCGGGCCAGCACGAAGCGCCGTGTGGGCGCGCTCAGGCCGCCGCCGCCGTTCCCGACAAGCGTCTGCCAGGAGAAGAAGGCGGGCCGGCCGGCGTTGACCCGGTCCAGGGCGTCGGCGAGCGCGCCGAGCGGCTTGCGGACGTCGGCCAGCGAGGCCTGCCCGGCCTTCACGCCCTGCGCGAGCGCGCCGAACGCGGTGGAGACGCCGCGCAGGCTGGGGTCCGCGGCGAGCGGACCCAGGAAGGGCTGGGCGCGGATCAGCCCCTCGGTGGTGGCCTTCACGTCGGAGAGCGGCTGCAGCAGCAGGCCCTCGCGGGCGAGGAACGGGCCGCCGTCGCCGCGTCGCACGCCCAGGAAGTGCTTGGTGTCGGTCTGCAGGCGCTCGGTCAGGCGCGCGGCGGCGTCCTCGGCCAGCTCCGGCGTGCGCCCGTCCACGACGATGACGGTGAGGTCGTCATTCTGCGGGAAGGCTTTGGAGACGGCGGTCTCGTTGCGGCGCCACTGCTCCTTGGGCGAGATCAGCGCCGAGGTGTCGGTGGTCATGGCGAAGTGGGTCGCCGCGAACCAGACGGCCAGCACGCCGACCAGCAGGCCGACGGCGACGGTCGCCCAGGCGCGCGCGGTCGAGACGGCGACGAGCCTGACCACCAGCGCCTTCAGCATCCCGCCCCACTCCCGCCCAGCTTCGCTTTCAGTTCGGATACCCGAACCGGCCGGCGCGGGCGAGGGCGCACCGGGCGTTAACGCTGCGGGGGCGAGAAGGCTGACGTCATGCGCGTTCCGGCTCTCCTCGGCGCAGGCGCGGTCCGCGCCGCAGCGCTCGCCGCCATCCTCCTCGCGCTGGCGGCCTGCGCGTCGGGCCGCGCACCGCCGCCCGAGCGCTGGAGCCCGTCGCCGCCCCCGCGGGCCGCCGCCTCGCCGGACGGGCTGGTCTACAGCCGGCCGCCCACCTTTGCGCAGGCCGCGGAGCGCAACGCCGAGAGCCTCGACAGCCTGCCCCTGAGCCCCTTCGGGCGCGCCGAGACCGGCTGGGAGGTGTACATGCCCCTGGTCGCCGCCGAGGTCGGCGCCGCGCCCGTGCCGCAGGGCGTGGCCTTCGCGCAGGCGCTGGCCCGCTGGCAGGCTGCGCACCGCCTGCCCGCCGATGGCGTGTTCACGGCCGAGACCTTCGGCCGCCTGCGCGACGAGCTGCAGGCGCGCCGCCCCTTCCTGCAGGCGCGCACGGCGGCGCGCGCGGCGAACGGCGGGTTGGCCGCCCCCTGCCCCGACCCGCCGGACGAGGCCACGCTCGAGTGGACCACCCCCGCCGAGAGCTGGGGCGCGCGCCCCGATGCGGCGCGTCCGGGCACGCTGGCGGCCTGGCGACGCATGCGCGCGGCCGCAGCGCGCGACGGGGCGCTGGAGAGCCCGCTGTCGCTGCAGGTGTTCTCCGCCTATCGCAGTCCCGCCTACGACGCCGCGCGGTGCGCGACGGAGGGCACCTGCGACGGCGTGCGCCGCGCGACGTGTTCGGCGCACCGAACGGGGCTGACGCTCGACCTCGTGCTCGACGGCGTGCGGCCGGTGGACTCGACGGCCGCTCCGGACCGGCTGCGCCTGTCGCGCTCGTCCGCGTACCGATGGATGCTGCTCAACGCGCGGCGCTTCGGCTTCGTGAACTACCCGTTCGAGCCGTGGCACTGGGAGTGGACCGGCGAACCCGTGTCGTCGCCCCCCGCGGTGCAGGCCACCGACCTGCTGCCGCCCGACCTGCCGCGCTGAGTCGGAACCGGAGCCCGCGGCCCCGCTTGAGTCGCTCATGGCCGAGAAACTCGCCGCCTACCGCGCCAAGCGCGACCCGCAGAAGACCGCCGAGCCCTTCGGCGAGGGTGCGACCGCTCCCTCCGAGCGCCTGCGGTTCGTGGTGCAGAAGCACGACGCCACGCGCCTGCACTACGACTTCCGGCTGGAGCACGAGGGTGTGATGCTCTCCTGGGCCGTGACGCGCGGCCCCTCGCTTGATCCCGCGGACAAGCGGCTGGCGGTGGAGGTGGAGCCGCACCCGCTCGACTACGGCGATTTCGAAGGGACGATCCCCAAGGGCGAGTACGGCGGCGGCACGGTCATGCTGTGGGACCGCGGATACTGGGCGCCCGAGGGCATGACCGTCGAGGAGGGGTTGCGGAAGGGTGACCTCAAGTTCGTGGTCGAGGGCGACCGGATGCGCGGCGGCTGGGTGCTGGTGCGCATGGCGCACGACCGCAACGCCAAACCGGGCAGGAAGCCGGGCCGAACCAACTGGCTCCTGATCAAGCACCGCGACGGGACCGAGCACCCGGGCGACGCCGACGCCCTGCTGACGGAGAACGACAGCTCCATCGCCAGCGGCCGCTCGCTCGCCGAGATCGCCGCGGGCGCGCCGCCAGGGCCGACGCGCTTCATCACCGCCGAGGCGGGAGCGCCGCCCTCCAAGCGCGCGCGCACGCCGGCCAAGCGCGTGTGGAACTCCAACCGCGGCGACCCGGAGGCGAGCGCGGAGGCGGTGGCCGAGGCTGCGCCGCCTCCTGAGGCGTCCGCCAAACCCAAACGCGCCCGCAAGGCCGCGAGCTCAGGCCCGGCGACGCTGCCGCCCTTCATACCTCCCCAGCTCGCGCGCAGCGTCGACCGGCCACCCGCCGGCGCGGGCTGGGCCCACGAGATCAAGTTCGACGGCTACCGCCTGCAGCTGCGCGTGCAGGACGGCGACTGCCAGGTGCTGACGCGCAGCGGCCTGGACTGGACTCCGCGCTTCCGGGAGCTGGCCGACGACGCCGCCAAGCTGCCGGCCGGCGTCTACGACGGCGAGGCGGTGGTGCTGGACGAGCACGGCGCACCCGACTTCGCCGGCCTGCAGTCCGCGCTGGAGCGCGGGCGCACGGGCGACATCGTCCTGTTCGCCTTCGACCTGCTGTTCGCCGACGGCGTCGACCAGCGCCAGCGCTCGCTGTCCGAGCGCAAGGCCCGCCTGCACGAGCTCCTGGCCGAAGCGCCCTCGCCGCGCCTGCGCTACGTCGAGCACTTCGAGACAGGCGGCGACGCGGTACTGTCCTCCGCCTGCTCCATGCACCTGGAGGGGATCGTCTCGAAGCGGCTGGACGCGGCCTACGTCTCCGGCCGGTCGGAGGGCTGGACCAAGGCCAAATGCCGCGGCGGCCAGGAGGTGGTGGTCGCCGGCTGGGTGAGCGAGGGCGCAAAGCCGTTCCGTTCGCTGATCGCGGGTGTGCAGCGCGACGGTCGGCTGGTGCATGTGGGGCGGATCGGCACCGGCTTCTCCGCCGAGAAGGTGGCCAAGCTGCTGCCGCGCCTGCGCGAGCACGAGACCGGCCGCTCGCCGTTCGAGCCTAAGGACACGCCGCGCGCGACCGGCGTGCACTGGCTGGAGCCCGTGCTGGTGGCCGAGATCGAGTCCGCCGGCTGGACGGGGGCCGGCCATCTGCGGCAAGCCAGCTTCAAGGCGTTGCGCGAAGACAAGCCGGCCTCCGAAGTCGTGCAGGAGACGCCTACCTCCGCCGACCCGGAAGCCGCCGCTCCGGCCGAACCCAAGCCGGCGACCACGCCAGCGCCGCGCCGCGCCAACGGCTCGGCGGTGGTCATGGGCGTGACCCTCTCCAACCCCGACAAGCCGCTCTGGCCCGCCGACGACGCCGGCCCGGCGCTGACCAAGCTCGACCTCGCCCGCTACTTCGAGGCGGTCGGCCCCGCCATGCTCCCCCACCTCGCCGGCCGCCCGGCCTCCATCATCCGCGAGCCCGACGGCATCGGCGGGGAGACCTTCTTCCAGCGCCACGCCATGCCGGGCACCTCGGCGCTGCTCACGCTCGCCGAGGTGCGGGGCGACAAGAAGCCGTACATCCAGATCGACCGCGACGAGGCGTTGGCCGCGGTGGCGCAGACGGCGGGCGTGGAAATCCACCCCTGGAACTGCGCACCGGGCCGACCGGAGGTGGCCGGCCGCCTCGTCTTCGACCTTGACCCCGCGCCCGACGTGGCGTTCGAGGCGGTGATCGCCGGGGCCAAGGACGTGAAGGCGAGGCTGGAGGCGCTGGGACTCGAGGCCTTCTGCAAAACCACCGGTGGCAAGGGCCTGCACGTGGTGGTCCCGCTCGACGCTGCGGGCAAGCGCGGGGTGGAGTGGCCGGAGGCCAAGGCGTTCGCGCGCGAGGTCTGCGTGCGCCTCGCCGCCGACGCGCCCGACCGCTTCCTGGTGAACATGGCCAAGGCCAAGCGCACCGGCCGCATCTTCCTCGACTACCTGCGCAACGACCGGCTCTCGACGGCGGTGGCCCCCTACTCGCCGCGCGGACGGCCGGGCGCGCCGGTCTCCTGGCCGGTGTCCTGGGCGCAGGTGAGGAAAGGGCTCGACCCGCTGGCCTACACCATGCGGACCGCGCCGAAGCTCGTGACGCGCAACCGCGCGTGGGACGGCTACGACGCCGCCGCGCGGCCCCTCGGCCCGGCCATCAAGGCGCTGGGCCGCAAGGCGGCCGCGTGACCTGGGACGAGGTGCGCGTCCTCGCCCTCGCCCTGCCGGGCGTCGAAGACGCCCTGAGCTACGGCACGCCCGCGCTCAAGGTGCGCGTCGGGGCGAAGCTGAAACTCCTCGCCCGGCTGAAGGAGGACGGCGGGAGCATCGTCCTGTCCACGGAGCCGGAGGAGAAGGAGCTGCTGCTGGAGGCGGAGCCCGACGTCTTCTTCCAGACGCCGCACTACGAGGGGTGGCCGACGCTCCTGGCGCGCCTCTCCGCGCTCGGGCCCGACCGGCTCGCGCCGCTGCTGGAGCGGAGCTGGCGGCGCGTGGCCAGCGCGAAGCTGCGGGCGCAACGCGGCTAGCGCGACGGCTGGCGCCGAGGCCCCGGGCGGGGGTGTCGGAGGGCGGCTCCGGCGCGCTACACCGCCGTCATGCGCCCCCAGGTGCTCTTCCCGCTGTTCGCGCCGATCACCTCGCTCCGGGGCGTCGGGCCGAAGCTCGCGCCGCTCTTGGAGAAGGTGGCGGGGCCGCAGGTGCGCGACTTGGCGTTCCTCGCCCCCACCGGCGTGATCGACCGGCCCGTGCTTCGCATCGCCGAGGCGGTCGAGGGCCAGGTCGCCACCTTCGTCGTCACCGTCGACGCCCACCAGCCGGGGGCCGGCCGCACGCCCTACCGCATGCGCGTGGCGGACGAGACCGGCTTCCTGCACCTGATCTGGTTCGGCCACCGCGGGCCGTCGCTGGCGCAGGCGCACCCGCTGGGCGCGGTGCGGGCCGTCAGCGGCAAACTGGAGAGTTTCGGCTCCGAGCGGCAGATCACCCACCCCGACCACATGGTCGCCCCCGAGCGCGCCGGCGACATACCCCGCCACGAGGCCGTCTACCCGGCCACCGCAGGCCTCACCTCGCGCATGATCGCGACCCGCGTGCACGAGGCGGTGGAGCGCGCGCCCGAGCTGCCCGAGTGGCAGGACGCCGCCTTCCTCGCGCGCCGAGGCTGGAGCGGCTGGCGCGCCGCGCTGGACGCCCTGCACGCGCCGCAGGGAGAAGCGGACCTCCTGGCCGCAGCCCCGGCCCGTGCGCGGCTGGCCTACGACGAGCTCCTCGCCCACCAGCTGGCCATGGCGTCGCGCAAGCGGGCGCGGCGCACGGAGCCTGGCGCGGTGATCCCCGGCGGCGAGCTGTCGCGGCGGATCGAGGCGGCCCTGCCCTTCCGCCTCACGGGCGCGCAGCGGCGCACGCTGGCGGAGATCGGCGGCGACCTCGCCTCGGGCGAGCGAATGACGCGGCTGGTGCAGGGCGACGTGGGCAGCGGCAAGACGGCGGTGGCCATGCTCGCCATGGCCGACGCCGCGGAGAGCGGGCGGCAGTCGGCGCTGATGGCGCCGACCGAGATCCTCGCCCGCCAGCACTTCGAGACGATCAGCGGCCCGCTGGAGGCGGCGGGCGTGCGCGTCGTCCTGCTCACCGGACGCGACAAGGGGGCGGTCCGCGCCGACAAGCTCATGGCGCTCGCCGCGGGCGAGGCGGCGGTGGCCGTCGGCACCCACGCCCTGTTCCAGGACGAGGTGCGCTTCCGATCCCTCGCGCTGGCGGTGGTCGACGAGCAGCACCGCTTCGGCGTGAACGAGCGCCGCCGCCTGCAGGAGAAGGGCGAGGGCGTACACCTGCTGGCGCTCTCCGCCACGCCCATCCCGCGCACACTGGAGCTGACGCTCTTCGGCGACCTGGACGTGTCCAAGCTCGACGAGAAGCCCGCCGGGCGGCGGCCGGTGACCACGACGCTCTCGCCCTCCACCCGCGTCCCCGAACTGGTCGAGCGCCTGCGGGCGGCGATCGACGGCGGGGCGCAGGCCTTCTGGATCTGCCCCCTGGTGGCCGAGAACGAGGAGCTCACCGCCACCGCCGCCGAGGTCCGCGCCGCCGCCCTGCGCGAGGCGCTCGGGGCGGAGCGCGTGGGTCTCGCGCACGGCCAGCTGCCGTCGGTGGAGAAGGACGCGGTGATGGCCGCCTTTGCGGACGGGCGCGTCTCCGTGCTGGTCGCCACCACGGTGGTGGAGGTCGGCGTCAACGTGCCCAACGCGACCATCATGGTCGTGGAGCACGCCGAGCGCTTCGGCCTCGCCCAGCTGCACCAGCTGCGCGGGCGCGTCGGACGCGGCTCGCAGCAGAGCGCCTGCGTGCTGCTCTACGACCCGCCCCTGTCCGAGGCCGGGCGCAAGCGGCTGGAGGTGCTGCGCGAGACGGAGGACGGCTTCGTGATCGCCCAGCGCGACCTGGACCTGCGCGGCGGCGGCGACCTCCTCGGCTCGCGCCAGAGCGGCCTGCCCGCCTACCGCTTCGCCGACCCGCTGAGCCAGCGCGAGCTGGTGGAGGCCGCCGCCAAGGACGCGCAACTGGTGCTCGCGCGCGACCCCGAGCTGATCGGCGAGCGGGCGCAGGCGCTGGTGTACCTGCGCGAGCTGTTCGACTGGCGGTGGGAGGACGGGGAGTGGTCCGCCGCCGGCTGAGCCGGTACGAGGCGCGCCCATGACGGACTCCCCCTCCCCGCCCGACGCCGCCGCCCCAGACTTCACCGACCGCGTGGTGCTGGTCACCGGCGCTTCTCGCGGCATCGGCCGCGCGTGCGCCCTCGCCTTCGCCCGCGCCGGCGCGCAGGTCGTCGCCACCGCGCGCACACAAGGCGCGCTCGAAGAGCTGGACGACGAGATCACCGCCGCCACGGGTCGGTCCGCAACGCTGGTCCCGCTCGACCTCAAGCAGGGCAACGACATCGATCGCCTGGGCGCGGCCCTGTTCGAGCGCTGGGGGCGGCTGGACGTGCTGTTCGCCAACGCCGGCGACCTCGGGCTGGTGACGCCGGTGGCGCACCTGGACGTCAGCGTCTGGGACCGGGCCATGGCGGTGAACCTGACGGCCAACTTCCGCTTGATCCGCGCCATGGACCCGCTGCTGCGCGCCGCCCCGGCCGGGCGGGCGGTGTTCCTGACCAGTGGGATCGCCTCCGCCCCCCGCGCCTTCTTCGGCGCTTACGCGGCGAGCAAGGCGGGGCTTGAGGCGCTGGTGCGCACCTACGCCGACGAGACCGAGCACACCGCCGTGCGCTGCGCCCTGCTTTCGCCCGGGCCCATGCGGACGCGCATGCGCGCGGCCGCCTTCCCCGGTGAAGACGCCGAGGTCCTGCCGCCGCCCGAGGCGCTCGCGCCCCTCGCGCTCGAGCTGTCGCGCGCAGATCGCGAACCGCCGCGCGACGTGGTGCGGTTCACGAAACCGTGATCGGGCGACTTCACGGTTTCGTGATCGGCTGCTAGCGTCACGCTCGGCACGGGGCGCCGGTGCGCTTTGGCCGAGGAGAGACTCCCTATGCGCATCGTCGCCCTGACCGCCGTCGCGGTCGCCGCCCTGTCGCTCGCCGCTTGCGGCGACAAGACCCAGAAGGCGCAGGACGCCGCCAACATGGCCACCACCGCCGCCGCCAACGCCAGCGAAGCCGCCGCCAACGCCACGGCCGCCGCCAACGCCACCGCCGAGAACGCGACCGCCGCCGCCGCCAACGTCGGCACCGAGGCCGGCAAGGCCGCGGGCGCAGCCGCCGAGCAGTCCGGCGACATGGCCAAGAAGGCCGGCAAGGACGCCGAGAAGGCCTCCAAGGAAGCCGAGAAGGCCGGCGACAAGGCGAAAGCCGCCACCAAGTAAGTCGTACCGGGCGGTCGTCGCGGGCGAGCCCCTCGGCGACCGCCCCCAGCGCTCCCGCGATCCAGCCCTCCGAGGAGTTCCGGGGTCAGCGGGGGCGCGTCGGAGGCCTCCGCGACGCGCCGGGGCGGGCAGCGCCCGGCCTGTGCGGCGCCGGCTTCGTCGAACCCGGCTTCTGCGGTCCCGACTTGAACGACGGCGCACGCGAGGCGCCGGTGCGCGACGGCCCGTGAGGCTTAGGTCCGGCCTTTGCGGCGGTGCCGTAGGTCTTCGCCGGCCCGCCACGGCCGTACTTCTTCACATCGGGCGCGCGATCGTCGTCGGCCGTCGAGTAGGGGTTCGCGCCCGACTTGATGGTGATGCGGATCGGCACGCCGGGCAGGTCGAAACTCTCGCGCAGGCTGTTGATCAGGTAGCGACGGTACTGGTCCGGCAGTTGGTCCGCCCGTGACGCGAACAGCACGAAGGTGGGCGGGCGCGCCTTGGTCTGCGCCATGTACTTGGTCTTGATCCGCCGCCCGTTCACCGCCGGCGGCGGGTGACGCTGGGTGGCGAGCGCCAGCCAGTCGTTCAGGTCGCGCGTCTTGACCTTGGTGGACCAGTTCTTGTGGAGCGCGAACACGGCCGGCATCAGCCGGTCGACGCCGCGGCCCGTCTCCGCCGACAGGGTCACCAGCGGCGTGCCGCGCAGCTGCGGCAGGGCGCGCTCGGCCTGCTCGCGCAGCTCGGCCAAGCGTTCCGGGCCGTTCTCCACCAGGTCCCACTTGCTGATGCAGTAGAGCACGGCGCGACCCTCGCGCTCGCACAGGTCGGCGATCTGCAGATCCTGCGTCTCGAAAGCGTTGGCGGCGTCCATGACCACGATCACCACCTCGGCGAAGGTGATGGCGCGGATCGTGTCGGCGGTGGACAGCTTCTCCAGGCCCTCCTGCACGCGCGCCTTGCGGCGCAGGCCGGCGGTGTCGACCAAGCGGACGGCGCGGCCGTCCACCTCCCAGTCCACCGGAATGGCGTCGCGGGTGATGCCGGCCTCCGGGCCGACCAGCAGGCGGTCCTCGCCGATCAGCCGGTTCACCAGGGTGGACTTGCCCGCGTTGGGCCGGCCGACGATGGCGATGCGGATCGGCTTGTCACCGCCCTCCTCTTCCTCGTCGAAGGGCTCGGGCGCGACTGCGACGAGGGCGGCGAACAGCTCGCCCATGCCCTCGCCGTGCTCGGCGGAAAGCTCGATCGGTTCACCGAGCCCCAGGCCGTGGGCCTCGGCCGCGCCGTGGTCGCCGGCGCGGCCCTCCGACTTGTTGGCGACCACCACGACGGGCTTGTTCCGCACGCGCACCAGCTCGGCGAAGATGCGGTCGAGCGGGGTGACGCCCTCGCGCGCGTCGATCACGAACAGGGCGGCGTCGCACTCGTCGAGCGCCAGCTCGGTCTGGTGGCGCATGCGCGCCTCCAGGCTGTCGTCGTCCACGTCCTCGAAGCCGGCGGTGTCGATCAGCTCGAGGTCGAGGTCGCCCAGCCGGCCCTCGGCCATGCGGCGGTCGCGGGTCACGCCCGGGCGGTTGTCGACGATCGCCAGCTTGCGGCCGGCGAGGCGGTTGAACAGGGTCGACTTGCCCACGTTGGGGCGGCCGACGATGGCGAGCTTCAGGGCCATCTCAGCCGCTCCAGGCGCGCCGGTCCTAGCGCACGGCCAGGAGCTCGGCGTCCTCCGTCGCGATCAGGAGCTCGCCGCCGGCGATGGCGGGCGAGATGGTCGCCCCGCCCTTGACCTTCAGGTTGAGCGACTTGACGAGCTTGCCGGTCTTCGGATCGAGAGCGCGCAGCTCACCCGCCGTGGACAGCACCACGACGCGGTCGCTCACCAGCACCGGGCCGGACCACACGGGCCGCTTCTTGGCCGCGACGCCCTTGTCGAGGTCCACGATCCAGTAGACCTGCCCCGCTTCGCGGCTGATGCAGATCAGCTTGCCGAACTGGTCGACCACGTAGATCGCGTCGCCGGCGGGCCACGGCGAGGTCGTGGTGGTGATGGGCAGCGACCAGCGCGGCTGGCCGGAGCGCAAATCCACCGCGGCGAACACGCCCGAGTGGCTGCCCGCCAGCACGTCGCCCCGATAGATCACCGGCCGGCCCGCGATGTCACGGATCTCCGACAGGGCGTTGTTGCGGTTGGTGAGCGACAGCACGTACGACCACAGCTCGGTGCCGTTGCCGGCCTGCAGCGCCGTGATCTCGCCGGACGCGAAGGGCGCCACGACGGTCTCGCCCGACACGGCGGGCGAGGAGGCGCGCAGGAACCGCGCCGGCTCCTCAAGCGCCTGGTAGGTCCAGCCCGGCGTTCCGTCGGCCTCGGCGTAGGACAGGAGCTGGTCTGTGGCGTCGACGGCGTAGACCTTGCCGCCGGAGACGGTGGGCGCGCCTCGGACGGGCGTGTCCACGTCGTGCCGCCACGCCACGCGGCCGTCCGACGCGTTCAGCGCGGCGACGAAGCGGAAGCCGGAAGTCACGAACAACTTGCCGTCGTCGTAGGCGAGCCCGCCGCCATAGCCCTCGCGGTCGCGCCCCTTGCGCGGCACGAAGCTCGACTTCCAGATCTCGCGCCCGGTCTGGAAGTCGAGCGCGCTCACGGTGGCGCCCCCGTCCATGACGTAGATGCGGCCGTCGGCCACCACGGGCTGGGCGGTGACGTGCCCGTTGACCCCCGGCGACCGGCCGAAGCGGCGACGCCAGGCGATGGTGAGCGTCGGCGCGGCCTGCACGTGCTCGATCGCGTGGTCGGGCGTGCCGCCCGCCTGCGGCCAGTCGGCCAGCGCCACCGGAGGCGGCAGCTGGAAGCCGACGTCCTTCAGCGTGTCCGAGGGGACGAGCTTGTCGTTCAGGCCGAGCACGGGGATGCGCTCGCCTTTCAGCTTGGACTTGGGCTTCTTCTCGCCCCCGCCGCTGAACAGGTGCGAGCCGGGCAGCTGCAGGCCTCCGCAGGCGGAGACGCCGGCGGCGAGCACGAGGACGGCCGCGAGACGCGCGGCGACGGACGGGCGGAGCATCAGGCGGTCACTCGTCGTCAGGTCACGTGGACGTGGGGTCACTGGGCGTCGGAGCGGGCGGCGAGGGCCGCGGGGGGCACGCCCACCGGACCGGGCGGCAGCGCCAGGGCGGCCTTCACCGCCGCGGGAATGCTGGCGGCCCCTCCCCCGTCGATCAGCGCCACGGCGGCGCGGGCCCGGTTGCGCGCGCCCTCCGACACGTCCGGCTCGATCTGCAGGGTGGAGAGGTCGGCGCGCGCCGAGACGGTCTGGCCGGCGGCCAGCTTGGCCAGCGCCAGCGCCTCGCGCGCCATGTCGCGGTAGGGACGGCCCGCGGCGACGAGCGGTTGGAGGCGCTGCTGCGTCTGCACCAGCGGCGCGGCGTCCATCAACGCCAGCGCGGCCTCCAGGCCGGCGGCGTCGGACAGGATGGGATCGCGCGTCGTGCGCGACGCCCGGTCGAGCAGGGCGGCGGCGTCGCGATTCTGGTGGCGGAGGAGGCGGATGCCCGCCTGCTGCATCATCGACAGGGCGCGATAGCCCGCCGAGCCCTCGCGCGCGGACTTGGCGAAGCCGGCGTCGGCCGCGTCCAGCTTGCCCGCGGCGAGCTGCTCGAGCGCCTGGTTGTAGGCGATGCTGCTGCGCGCCTCCTGGTGAACCTGCCACGAGCGCCAGCCCCAGACGGCGAGCGCCACGGCCAGCGCGACGGCGAGCGCGACGCTGATCCACGGCCACCAGCGCCGCGCGGCGTCCAGCACCTGCGCCTGGCGATGCTCCTCGTCGACTTCGTTGAAGATGTCGGCCAATGCGGCGCTCCAAAGCGGCGACGGGAGATCCGCACTTGAGCGCCGGCGGTCGTTCAGGCGGCCCGTCGCGCGGGCGGGTCGTGCTGTCTAGTGCGCGACGACCGTGGCGGCAACGCGGCGCGGGGGCGCGGTCATGGCCCGTCGAACGCGCGCGTCGCCGCGAAGCCGGCCGCCAGCAGCGTCAGCCCGCCCAGCAGCCAGACGAGCTCGGGCGGCACGGGCGCCGCCTGCAGCGCCTGCGCGACGTCGGCCAGCACGGGCGCGCGCCGCCACGCGTCGCCGACCGGCGCCTGCACCGCTTCGCCGAGCCGCGCGAGCACCTGCGCGCCGCCCAGCTGCCACAGGGCGAGGGCGCCCGCGCCGGCCCCAGCGCAGCCGACGGCGAGGCTGCGCCACGTCCACGTCATGTCCAGGCGCTCGCGGACACGCAGGGCGAACAGCTCGGCGTCGGGACGCGGCGGCGCCTCGGCGAAGAGGCGCTGCAGGTCGTGTTCGAAACGGTCAGACACGGGAGACGTCCTCCGGAACGACGGTGCGGGCGGTGACAGGCGGGGCGGCTCCCAGCCGCCGCCGCAACTTCTCCAGCCCGCGCTTAACGTGCGACTTCACGGTTCCGACCGGAGCGCCCAGGGCCTCGGCCGCCTCCGCGTGGGTGAGGCCGGCTCCGTAGCACATGGACACGCACATCCGCTCGCCCTCCGACAGGGTGGCCAGCGCCGCGTCGAGGTCGAGCCGCGCGGCGGCGGCGCCCTCTCCCGGACCGCCCGCCTCGTCCGCTTCGGATGCGGCGGACTCCTCCAGCCGACGTCGTGCGCGCTTGGCGTAGAGCCGGGCGGCGATGCGGCGCACCCAGGCGGAGAACGCTCCGTCGCCCCGGAACTCGCCGATGCGCTCGAAGGCGGCGATGAACGCGTCCTGCGCCACGTCGTCGGCCGTCGAGGGCTCCGCCCCCATCCGGCGCACGAGCGCGCGCACCGACGAGCCGTGCCGGCGCACAAGCTCGCCGAAAGCCGACCGGTCGCCGGCGGACGACAGCGCGGCCAGCTCCATGTCGTGGAGGGCCGCGCGCGCCTTCGTCTGAGGGGCGGGCGTCACGCGGGCGCGTGCAGGCGCGTCAAGCGGCCTTGCGGCTGGAGAAGAACCACAGCGCCAGGAAAGCCAGTCCGACGCAGAGCGGAATGGCGCCCAGCGCCGCGCAGGTGGCCAGCGCGTCGGTGCGCCCGTCGCTCCAGCTGACGCCCCAGTCGGCCGCCGCGGAGATCACGCCGATCAGCACCAGCCCGACGCCGATGGCGGTCCACACGATGCCGCGACGCAGGTCGCGCTCGGACGGGGGGCGGCTGTAGACGGCGGCCGCCTCCAGCTCACGCTCGGCCCCCGGCCGCGTCATCGCCTCCACGAACTGCGGCGGCACCGGCTGGCCGCGCTCGTAGGCGGCGCGCATGGTCTCGTACATGCGCTGGCGGTCGCGGGATTTGAGCACCTGGGGCACGATGATCACCGCCGCCAGGAAGCTGAAGAAGATGAGGGTGCCTGTCACGCCGTGATCCATCTCTGTCCTCGTCGGAGCGGTTATCGCTCGACCTTCACATGACAAGAGGCGGACGTGGGCGCCCTTGGAGGCGCCCGGCGACGTTAAATCGCGGTAAGCTGGGCCTTCACTCCCACTCGATGGTCCCGGGGGGCTTCGAGGTCACATCGTAGACGACGCGGTTGACGCCGCGGACCTCGTTGACGATGCGCGTGGCCGCGCCCTCCAGCACCTCCCACGGGAAGCGGAACACCTCGGCGGTCATGCCGTCGGCGCTGGTCACCGCACGCAGCGCCAGCACGTTCTCGTAGGTGCGCGCGTCGCCCATCACGCCGACCGTCTTCACCGGCAGGAGCACGGCGAAGGCCTGCCAGATGCTGTCGTAGAGGCCGGCGCGGCGGATCTCGTCCAGGTAGATGGCGTCGGCCTCCTGCAGCACGGCCACCTTCTCCGCCGTGATCTCGCCGGGGATGCGGATGGCCAGGCCAGGGCCGGGAAACGGGTGGCGGCCGACGAAGGCGGCCGCGAGGCCCAGCTCGCGGCCGAGCACGCGGACCTCGTCCTTGAACAGCTCGCGCAGCGGCTCGACCAGCTTCAGCTTCATGTGCTCGGGCAGGCCGCCGACGTTGTGGTGGCTCTTGATCACCGCCGACGGGCCGCCGTGCACCGACACGCTCTCAATCACGTCGGGGTACAGCGTGCCCTGGGCCAGAAACTGTGCACCTTCGACCTTGGCGGCTTCTCGGTCGAACACCTCGACGAACAGGCGGCCGATCGTCTTGCGCTTGGTCTCGGGGTCGCTGACGCCCGCCAGGGCGCCCAGGAACTGCTCGCGCGCGTCCACGTGCACCAGCGGAATGTTGTAGTGGTTGCGGAACAGCTCGACGACTTGGCGGCCCTCGTCCTTCCGCAGCAGACCGGTGTCGACGAACACGCAGGTGAGCCCGTCGCCGATGGCCTCGTGGATCAGGACGGCGGCGACCGAGCTGTCCACTCCGCCCGACAGGCCGCAGATCACCCGTCCCGCGCCGACCTGCGCGCGGATGCGCGACACGGCCTCGGCGCGGAAGGCGGCCATGGTCCAGTCGCCCTTCAGCCCTGCGATGCGGCGGGTGAAGTTGCGCAGGATCAGCGCGCCCCGGGGCGTGTGCACCACCTCGGGGTGGAACTGCACGCCGTAGAGGCGGCGCCCCTCGTCGGCGATGGCGGCGTAGGGCGCGCCGGGGCTGGTGGCGACCGCCTCGAAGCCCGGCGGCAGGGCGGTTACGCAGTCGCCGTGGCTCATCCACACGGGCTCGCGGTGGCCGACGTCGCCGAGGCCTTCGAACAGGGGGCACTCGCGCACGAGTTCGATGTCCGCCCGCCCGTACTCGGCGGAGCCGGAAGAGACCGCGCCGCCGAGCTGCGCGCAGATCAGCTGCTCGCCGTAGCACACGCCCAGCACCGGCACGCCCTGCTCGAACACCTGCATGGGCGCGCGCGAGCTGCTGTCGTGCGTGACGCTCTCGGGCCCGCCGGACAGGATGACCGCGGCCGGCGCGAAATCGCGCACGAAGGCGTCGTCCACCTTCTGGCAGGGGTGGACCTCGCAGAACACGCCGTCCTCTCGCACGCGCCGAGCGATCAGTTGGGTGACCTGGCTGCCGTAGTCGACGATCAGCACGCGCTCGTGGCGAGGCGCCGAGATAGGCTGAACGTCGGTCATGCGGTCCTTTCGAACAGGGCGAGGAAGAAGCCGTCCGTACCCGTGCGGAGCGGCGTCATTTGGACGGTGTGCCCGCCCTGCGCCAACACCGCGAGCCGGCGTCGCCCTTCGTCGGTGAGACCGGACGCCTCCGCCGCCGCGGCCTCGATCGGCACGGCGCGGAAGCCGGAGTGCGCGGCGGCGAAGGCCGCGACCGTCGCGTCGTTCTCCTCGGCGAAGATCGAGCAGGTGGCGTAGGCGAGCCGACCACCAAGCCGCACGAGGGGCGCCGCCGCGGCCAGGATCCGCGACTGCAGGGCGATGAGCCGCTCCAACGCCTCCGGCGTGAGCCGCCACGCCGCCTCCGGATGTCGCCGCCAGGTGCCGGAGCCCGAGCAGGGAGCGTCGACGAACACGAGGTCGGCGGCGCCGTGCAGGTCGTAGACGCCCTCCCCCTCCGGCCCGATCCGCCGCACGTCGGCGCGCGCGCCCGAGCGCTCCAGCCGCGGCGCGAGGGCGGCGAGGCGCTTGGCGTCGACATCGGTGGCGACCAGCCGGCCTTCGCCGTGCATGGCGGCGGCCAGCGCCAACGTCTTGCCTCCGCCGCCCGCGCAGTAGTCGACCACCATCGCGCCGGGACGAGCGCCGGCCAGGGTGGCGGCGAGTTGGCTGGCCTCGTCCTGCACCTCGACCCAGCCGGTGCGCCACGCGCGCGAGGCCTGCACGTCGCGGGCGTAGGCGGGCGGCAAGCGCAGGCCCAACCCCGACAGCGGCGTCGGATCCGGCTCGATCCCGTCCGCCGCCAGGAGCCGCAGGGCGGCGTCGACGGGGCCGCGCAGGGCGTTGACGCGCAGGTCCACCGGCGCGCGGACGCCCGCCAGCGCCTGCGCCTCGTCCCGCCAAGCCTCCCCGAAGCGCGCCCGCAGCTTGGCGGCGAGCCACTCGGGCACGCCCGCCTCGACCCAGTCCGGCGTCGGACCGGAAGGCTCGGAGATCAGATGCGTCGCCTCGTCAGCGGTGGGCGGTGGTGGCGCATGACCCTCGCCGGTGAAGCCGGCCGCCACCTCCTCGGCCGGGAGCGAGCCGAGCAGCAGCGCGCGCCCGTCGTCCGCCCCCATGCGCCAGCCGGCGCGGGCCCGTGCGCGCAGGGCGTCGTAGACGTGGCCGGCGATGGCGCGTCGGTCCTGCGAGCCGGCGAAGCGGTGATCTCGCCCCCACGCCCGAAGCACGTCGTCGGCGGCGGCGCGCTCGCGGCCGAGCGTGTCCAGCACCTCGATGGCGGCGGCCATGCGCGCGCCGGGGGTCACGACGCCCCCGTCATGCGCCGGCGGTCACGGATGCAGGACCGCCCATAGGTAGACGACCAGCGCCGCGACCCCGACCAGGAACGACAGGGTGCGCACGAACGGCACGCCGAAGGCGTAGAGCGGCACGTAGACGATGCGGGCGACCAGGTAGGTCCAGGCGGCGTAGGCCGTCGCGTGACTCTCCCGCCCGGCGACGTGCGCGATCAGCACCGCCGCGGCGAACAGCGGCAGCGTCTCGAACAGGTTGTCGCGCGCGCGCCGCAGCCGCCCGGTGACGGCGCCCTCCGGCGGGCCCGGCTGGTCGCGGGCGCCGGCGTTGTACTGGAGCCCGGTCTCCTGGTTGCGCGCTCCCGCGTGCAGGAAGATCTGCACGAGGGCGAGGACGAGCGTCCAGCCGAGCGCGGTGAGTTCGGTGGTCATGTTCGCTCCTCAGGTCCCCGTCTTGTAGTTCGGGGCCTCGCGGGTGATCTGGACGTCGTGGACGTGGCTCTCGCGCAGGCCCGCGCCCGTGATCCGCACGAAGCGCGCGCGGGCCTGCAGGCCCTCGATGGTGGCCGCGCCGACATAGCCCATGGCCGCCCGTAGACCGCCGACGAGTTGGTGGATGATAGGGCCGATCGGCCCCTTGAAGGCCACCTGTCCCTCGATGCCCTCGGGCACGAACTTGAGGGCGTCGCCCACTTCCTTCTGGAAGTAGCGGTCGGCCGAGCCGTTGGCCATGGCGCCCACCGACCCCATCCCCCGGTACGATTTGAAGGAGCGGCCCTGGTAAAGGAACACCTCGCCCGGGGCCTCTTCCGTGCCCGCGAAGGCCGAGCCCAGCATGGCTACGTGCGCCCCGGCCGCCAGCGCCTTGGCGAGGTCGCCGGAGAACTTGATGCCGCCGTCGGCGATGACGGTCGCGTCCGAGCCCTGGGCCGCCCGCGCGGCCTCCGCGATGGCGGTCAGCTGCGGCACGCCCACGCCCGCCACGATGCGCGTGGTGCAGATGCTGCCCGGGCCGATGCCCACCTTCACCGCGTCGGCGCCTGCGTCGATCAGGGCGCGCGCGCCGTCGTAGGTGGCGACGTTGCCAGCCACGATCTGCACCCGGTTGGTCTCGCGCTTAAGGCGCTCCACCGCGCGGGAGACGTGGACGGAGTGGCCGTGGGCGGTGTCGATCACCACCACGTCGACGCCCGCCTCGACCAGCGCCATGGAGCGCTCGTAGCCGCTGTCGCCCACGGTGGAGGCGGCGCCCACGCGCAACCTCCCCTGCTCGTCCTTGGCGGCGAGCGGGTAGGCCTCCGCCTTGTCCATGTCCTTGACGGTGATCAGGCCGGTGGCGCGGCCCTCGTCGTCGGTCACGATCAGCCGCTCGATCTTGCGCCGCTGCAGCAGCGCGCGCGCCTCCGCCTGGCTCACGCCCTCGCGCACGGTGGCGAGGTTCTCGCGCGTCATCAGGGCGGAGGCGGGCGTGGCCGGGTCCACCTCGAAGCGCACGTCGCGGTTGGTCAGGATGCCGACCACGCGGCGGGTCTGCGGGTCCACCACCGGCAGGCCCGAGACGTGGCGGCGCGCCTTGATCTCGCGCACCTCGGCGAGTGTGGTGTCGGGGTGGATGGTGATCGGGTTGATCACCATCCCGCTCTCATAGCGCTTCACCTCGCGCACCTGCTCGGCCTGTTCGGCGACGGACAGGTTGCGGTGGATCACGCCCAGGCCGCCGGCCTGCGCCATGGCGACGGCCAGCCGGCTCTCGGTGACCGTGTCCATGGCCGACGAGACCAGCGGGATGTTCAGCATGACGTCGCGCGTCAGGCGCGTGGCCGTGTCCGCCTGGGCGGGCATGACCTCGGACGCGCCGGGCTCGAGCAAAACGTCGTCGAAGGTCAGCCCTTCGCGAATCTCCATCGGGAGGCTCCGTTTTGCGAGCCGGGTCTATCGACCCGCCCGCCAGGGAGCAAGGTGCGCGGTGGTCAGGAGCCGGGCTCCAGCCGGATCGCACGGCCGGTGTATAGCGCGACCGCCAGTGTTCGTTCGTCCGGCAGCAGGCGCAAGTCACGCGGGAAGCCTTGGGCGGCGACAGGCGGACCCACCGTCGGCGGCGCGCTCGACAGGATGACGGGCACCAGCGCGGCCGATCCGCCGCCGAAGCGGTCCGAGGCGGACACCCAGCCCCGCGTCCCGTCGGGCGCCAGCACTACGCCCACGGGCGAGGCCCCGACATTCACGCGTGCGACAGGCTGTACGTGGCCGACATCATCCAAGGTGGCGGCGTTGAAACCCAGCAGTTCGCCGTCGCCCCGGGCGGTGACCCACACGCGGGCGCCGTCGGCCGAAACCGCCACGCGCACGGGATTGCAGCCTGCGGACGCCGCGGCCACGAGCGAGCGCGCCGGTTCGCGCGCCGCCAACGCCACGGAGATCACGGTCAGCGCGCCTCGCGCGTGCCGGGCGCCTCCGGGCTGCTCAGGCGCGCAAGCGTCGCCGGCGCCGCCCAGGACGCCGCCTGCGACCTGGCTGGTGGCGTAGAGCCGCGCACCGCTCGGCGAGAGCGCGAGACCCACGGGCGCACGGCCCTGCGGGATGCGGCCGACCACCGCCGCGACGCCGGCCCCTGCCCTCGCCTTGGCCACGTCGACCACCGCGATCGTCGCCGCACGCTCCAGACTCACGAACAGGAGCGCGCCGTCGCGACTGAAGAGGGGCTCGATAGCCTCGGCGCCGGCCCCGAGCGGCGTGAGGGTCTCGTGCACGTCGCCGGCGGGCGTGCGCAGGGCGGCGGCGTTCAGGAGCTCGACCCCGTCTCCGGCCGCCACGGCCAGCAGGGTTCCGTCGGGCGAGAGGGCCGCTCCGGCGCCCGCCGTCTTCAGGGGCGTGACACGCGCGAGCCGGAAAGCGCCGATGCGGTTCTCCAGCACCGCCACAGCGCCTCCCCGCTCCGTAGCAAGCGGCGCATAAAGCGCGCAGCCGTCGAGCGACGGTTGTGCGACGAAGGGGCGGCCCGGCACGGCGATCTGGGCCGATCCGCCGGTGTAGGCGCACGCCGCCGTCGCGGCTTGAAGCACCAGTAGGGCGAGGATCACCGTTTCAGCCCCGTGGCGACCAGGTAGACCTCGCTCGACTCCGCCCGGCTCGCCTTGGGCTTGAAGTGGCGCACGGCGGCGTAGTCCGCCTTGAGGCGGCGCAGCAGTTCGCCCTCCGCCCCTCCCTGGAAGCTCTTGGTGACGAAGGCGCCGCCCGGGCGGAGGCTCAGGGCTGCGAAGGCGGCGGCGGCCTCGATCAGGGCGACGATGCGCAGGTGGTCGCTCTCGCGGTGGCCGCTGGTGTTGGGGGCCATGTCGGAGAGGACCACGTCCGGCTGGCCGCCCAGGGAGGCGAGCAGGCGGTCGGGCATGGCGGGATCGGTGAAGTCGCCCTCGATCAGCTCGGCGCCGGGGATCGGGTCCACCGGCAGGAGGTCCACGCCCACCACGGCGCCCGCGGCCGCCTTGAGCGCCACCTGAACCCAGCCGCCGGGCGCGCAGCCGAGGTCGACCACGCGCACGCCGCGGCGCAGCAGGTGGAAGCGCTCGTCGATCTCCTTCAGCTTGAAGGCCGCGCGCGAGCGCCAGCCCTCCGCCTTGGCCTGTTGCACATACGGATCGTTGAGCTGGCGCTCGAGCCAGCGCTGCGACGACAGGGTGCGGTCGGAGGCCGTCTTGACGCGGGTGTGGCCGACCCCGCGGCCGGAAGTGGCCCCGCCCGCCGGCGGCCGCACCATCCGGCGGCGGGGCTCCTCGTCGTCCACAGCGCGCGTCAGGCCCCGCCGGTGGCGGAGGCGGAGGTCGGGGCCGTGTCGCGGAAGGCGCGGCTGTAGGGGCAGAGCTCGTGCGCCTTGCGCACCAGCTCCTCGGCGTCGGCCTGCGTCAGCTTCGGCAGCGTCGCCTGGATTTCGAACGACAGGGCGAAGCCCTCGCCCTCCCGGCCGATGGTGGTGCGGCAGGTGACGTCCAGGCCCTCGATGTCCTGCTTGGTGGTCCGCGCGATCGCGCCCACGGCGCTCGCGAAGCAGGCGGAGTAGCCCAGCGCGACCAACTGTTCGGGATTCGTGCCGTTCCCGTCTCCGCCCATCTCCTTGGGGAAGGCGAGGTCGACCGTGACGCGGCCGTCGTCGGTCTCGGCGTGACCGCCCTGGCGGCCGCCTTTGTTGGTGTGGGCGACGGCGGTGTAGAGCGGGGTCATGCAGGGGCTCCGTGTTGGCGGGCCGCAGCGCCGCGGCCTCGCCTCCAACGCCGGCTCCTCCGCCCCGCGTTCCCTCGCCGCTCGGCCATCAGCGACATGAGCAGTCCCTCGCGCAGGCCCCGGTCGGCCACGCGCACCCGCGCGCAGGGCCACAGCTCCTGCACGCCGTCGAGGATGGCGGCCCCGGCGAGCACCAGATCCGCGCGGTCCGGGCCGATGCAGGGCTCGGCCGCGCGGCCGCCGCGGGTCATGGCCAGCAGGCGGTCGGCCGCGGCGCGGCAGTCGGCGTGCGTCAGCCGCAGGCCGTCGACCCAGGCGCGCTCGTAGCGCTTGAGCCCGAGGTGGAGGCCGGCGAGGCTGGTGATCGCGCCCGAGGTGCCGAGCAGCTGGGAGCGCCCCTCGTGGAAGTGGGTTTTCAGCGCGTCGGCTCCCTCGAAGCGGGCGACCTGCGCCTTCACGTGGTCCACCATGGCGCGGAACCAGGCGGCGTCCGCGGGCTCGGGTTCCGGGAAGCGCTCGGCCAGGGTCACCACGCCCAGCGGCACCGACAGCCACGCCGTCACGTGCGGGCGCCCGTCGCGGCGGGTGCGCGCGAGGTCGACCCACGAGAGTTCGGTCGAGCCGCCGCCGACGTCGACCACCAGGGCCGCCTCCGCCTCCCCGTCCAGCAGCGCGGCGCAGCCGGCGACGGACAGGCGCGCCTCCTCCTCCGGTGCGATCACGCGCAGCTGCAGGCCGGTGTCGCGCTCCACGCGGTCGACGAACTCGGCTCCGTTGGCGGCGGCGCGGCAGGCCTGGGTGGCCACCGCCGCGACGCGCACCACGCGTCGACGACGCAGCTTGTCGGCGCAGATCGTCAGCGCCGCGAGCGCCCGGTCCATCGCAGCCTCGTCCAGCCGGCCGGTGTGCGACAGGCCGTCGCCGAGGCGCACGATGCGCGAGAACGCCTCCACCACGCGAAAGCCCGCGCCGTCGGCGGCCGTGTCGTCAGGCGTGGCGATCAGCAGGCGGCAGTTGTTGGTGCCGAGGTCGAGCGCGCCGTAGCAGACCGGCGGCCGGCCAGTACCCCAACGCTCCGTCGGCGTTGCGCCGCCGAGCGACTCGGACTGCGTCATCGCGTCCGTCCTCCCCCGGACGTACGCTCCCCGCGGCGGCTCGCCGCAGGCGCTGCGTTCCGCCCCCTTGCCGTCAGGATTAGCAGTCCGGTCGCCTCCGAAGGAAGGGGCGCCCGCCTTGTGGGCGCCCCTTGGGCTGCGACAGGCTGTTCATCGACGCGTCAGCCGCCTGCGGTCATGCTCTCGTCATGGACACCAAGACCGCGCGATTCCAGATCGGCCAGGTCGTCAGGCACCGGCTGTTCCCCTTCCGGGGCGTGATCTTCGACGTGGACCCGAGCTTCGCCAACACCGAGGACTGGTGGCGGGCGATCCCGGAGGAGATCCGGCCGAGCAAGGACCAGCCCTTCTACCACCTGCTCGCTGAGAACGCGGACAGCACCTACACGGCCTACGTCTCCGAGCAGAACCTCCTGCCCGACGGCGAGGGTCCCGTGGGCCACCCGCAGGCCGACGTGCTGTTCGCGGGCTACCTCGGCGGACGCTATCAACGTCGCGCGCACGTCGCGCACTGAGCGCGCGCGTCGCTGAACCTACGGCGGCGGCTGCGTGTTAGTGTCCGCGCATGAGCGCCGACGGACACCTGCCGATCCCGCCCGAGGGCGTCGCGTCCAACTGGACCAAGCCGCAGGACTGGGGCCGCTACACCGCCGAGGAGCACGCCACCTGGGTCACGCTCTACGAGCGCCAGGCCAAGGTGCTGCCCGGCCGCGCGTGCGACGCCTTCCTCGAGGGACTGGACGCCCTGGACCTGCACGGGACCGGCATCCCAGATTTCGAGAAGCTCTCGGAGAAGCTGCGGGCGCTGACGGGCTGGAGCGTGGTGGCCGTGCCGGGGCTGGTGCCCGACGACGTGTTCTTCGACCACCTCGCCAACCGACGCTTCCCCGCGGGCGACTTCATCCGACGCGCCGACCAGCTGGACTACCTGCAGGAGCCGGACGTCTTCCACGACGTGTTCGGCCACGTGCCCATGCTCACCGACCCGGTGTTCGCGGACTACATGGCCGCCTATGGCCGCGGCGGCCGCCGCGCGCTGGAGCTCGGGCGGCTGAAGAACCTGGCCAGGCTTTACTGGTACACGGTCGAGTTCGGCCTGCTGGACACGCCGCAGGGTTTGCGGATCTACGGAGCCGGCATCGTCTCCTCCGCCGCCGAAAGCGTGTTCGCACTGGAGGCGCCCGACCCGAACCGCCTCGGCTTCGAGCTGGAGCGGGTGATGCGGACGCCCTACCGCATCGACGATTTCCAGCAGGTCTACTTCGTGATCCGCTCGCTGGAGCAGTTGCAGGCCGAGACGCAGCGCGACTTCACCGACCTCTACGCCCGCCTGCCCGGGCTCAGCGACGTGGCCATCGCCGACGTGCTGCCCGAGGACCACGTCCTCACCCGCGGCACGCAGGCCTATGCGCGAGAGCGCGGCGGCGAGGCGGTGGGGTGAGCGCCTAGCGGCTGCGGCGGAAGCGGACGGACAGGCGCGAGTCGCCGCCTGTCCACGTCTGGCCGATGATCGACAGGTTGTGGCGCACGCGCCATTCGATCTGCGCCGACGAGCCGGTGCGGCCGAGCGGGATCTGCTGCAGCTGGGCGGCCTCGCGATCGACCCCAGCCCCCGTCAGCTCCAGGTAGATGTTGCTGGTGAGGTACTTGCCGCCGGTGATGCTGGCGCCCGCCGCGGTGCCGCCCAGCGCCAGCCGGTCCAGCCCCGCGAACTGGCGCAGGTTGCCCAGCACGTCGAAGCCGCCGCCGGTGGCCAGGGCCGTCACCGCCGACGCCAGCTGCGCCGCCTCGAAAGGCGACAGCTGCGAGGCCGAGACGCCGAACAGCACGCGCGCCAGGATCTCGTCCTGCGGCAGCACGGGGATGCTGGTGAGCTTGATGTCCGGCCGCGCGGCGGTGCCGGTGATGCGCACACGTGCGTCCAGCCCGTTCTCGTCGCGCTCGGCGGTCAGGTCGAGGCGGATCAGCTCGGGCTTGGCGGCGAGCCGCACGACGCCCGACTCGTCGAAATCGAACTTCTTGCCGCTGAAGTCGTAGGAGCCGCGCACCAGGCGCGCCACGCCGGACAGGTCGGGCGCGGCGGTGGTCCCGCCCACGTGGGCGTCGAGGCTCAGCTCGGCGTCCAGGCCCTTGCCACGCACGAAGATGCCGCGCGCCGCCTGGATCTGCACGTCGAGCGCGACGGCGACGGCCGAGGCGCGGCGGCTGGCGGCCTCGGCGGCGAAACCGGTGCGCAGCGGCGTGTTGAGCTCGATCACGTCCATCTGAGGAATGGACGGCGCGTCGGAGGTCTTGGCGGTGATGTCCGCCCGGTCCACGCCCAGCTTGCCGGTGAGCTTGGCGTGGCCGGCCGCGTCGCGCGTCACCGTCGCCGCGCCCGAGGCGGTCGCGCGCCCGTACTCGTTGTCGAACAGCCGGAACTGCTGCAGCTGCAGCCGCAGGTTGGAGGCGCCGTCGCGCGCGAGGCTGACCGAGCCGTCGCCGCCCAGCTTGCCGCCGTGGCCGTCGTCGCCCGACACCCCGCGAAGGGTGACCAGGTTGCGCCCGAACTCGGCGGAGCCCTGCAGGTTCTTGAGCGACAGGCCGATGGAGCCGTCGGCGACGGTTCCCCGCTCCAGGCGGGCGGACCCGGTGACCAGGGGGTCGTCGAGCGTCCCCGCCACGGTCGCGCGCGCGGTGAGCTGGCCTGTGACCGTGCGTTCGCTGCCGACGAACAGGTCCCACAGGGGCCGCAGCTCGCCGTCGGCGGCCACCGTGCCGCTGATCGGCCGGCCGTGCGCGAGGGCGAGGCGGAACGGCTTGGCCGACGCCTCCGCCGGCAACTCGAGCCTTGCCTGCGCCTTGAGACCCTGGCCGCCGCTGAGGTCGCTGGAGAGCTCCAGCCGTCCGTGCGCGAGTTCGGCGTGCAGCCGGCCCGCGACGGCCAGCTCCGCCCCGGCGTCGCGCGAGCGGGCGTCCTCCAGGTTCAGGTCGGCCCGGCCTGTCAGGTCGCGGCCCCGCCCGCCCAGCTGCAGGGCGCCCGAGACCGCGCCCGTGTAGTCCTCGTTGAAGGCGCCCAGCGCCACCCGGTCCAGCACGCCGTGCGCATCGAGTCCGTCGCCTGCCTGCCGAGCGTCCAACGCGAGCTTCCCGCCGCCCACGGCCAGCCGCATGTGCGCCTGGAGGTCGTCGGGGCCGAAGGCGAGGCGGGCCGTCTCCGTCGTGCGGACGTCGGCGCTGCGCACCCGGCCCGTGCCGTCCAGCGTCAGCTCGCGCCGATCGCCCGTACGCGCGAGCACGCCGGAGCCTGCGACCCGCCAGGGCACCGCGTCCGCACTCTCGGCCGCCAAGCGATAGGGCAGCCGATCCAGCGGGCCGTCCGCATGCAGGTCCAGGGTGCGCAGGCTCACGGGCGAGCCGAACGGGACGAGGTCTTTCCCCTGCAGCGCCAGCACGGCCCGCGCCGCGCCCGGCGCGCCCGAGACCTTGATCGACCCCTCCAGCCGGCCGTGCTGCAGAAAGGCGCCCGGGCCCGCGGCCACCGTCAGGTCGGCGGCGGAGGGCTCCTGGCCCCGCAGCGCGAGCGAGCCGTTCAGGCGCACGCCGCCCGCGTCCGCGACGATGTCGCGCAGGTCGACGCCGTCCGGAGCGAAGCGGAAAGCGGCGCGCGCCGAGGCGGGACCGAAGTCGGATGGGCCGTTCACCGAGATCCGCCCGTCCAGCGTCCCGTCCGGCGTACGCAGGAAGCTCAGGGCGAGGTCGGCCGGGCGTACGGCGAGTCGACCCAGGTCGAGCGTGGTCAGCCGTGCGTGCAGGTCGGCGCGGGGCGCGTTCAGCTCACCGGTGAGCTTGCCGTCGCCGGTCATGGCGCCGGCAATCTCCAGCGGGCCCACGGTGAAGGGGCCGCGCGCGCGCCAGGTCACGGCGAAGTCGAGCGCCCGTGCGGTGCTGTAGGTCCCCCGCGCATCTCCGTCGGCGGCGGCGCCGGTCAGGGCGATGTCGTCGAAGCTGAAGCTGACCGGTCGCCAATCTCCCCGCGCTGTCAGCCGGGGCTGCGGCCCGATCAGCCGGTCCAGCTCCGCCACGCCCGTCGCGAACCGGTCGCCGCGTCCTTCGACGTTCAGCGTCCACAAGTCCGAGCCCTTCTTCGATGCGGCGTCGAAGCTCGCGTCCAGCGCGCCGTGCGCGCCCGGGCGCAGCCCGGCGAGGGACGGTGCGGCGAACCGCCCCTTGAAGCTGAGGTCGCCGAACAGGGTGATCGCGCCCTCGGCGTCGACGCGGATGAAGCGCCCGGCCACGGCGAGGCTGCGGAACAGGATGCGACCGTCCGGCAGTCGCGACAGGTCGACGTGCGCGGTCGGCCGCGGGCCGACCAGGGCGCCGAACAGCCCGGTCCCGCCGACCCCCTGGCCCGTAAGGTCGGTGACCACGCGCCACTCGTTGCGCTGCTGCGTCACGACCAGCGGGCCGTCGACGCGCGCGATGGTGGTGTCGAGTTCGTTCAGCGCGAGGCCGGTGGCGCGCGCCTCGATCCGAAGATCGTTCCAGCCGCCCTTCAGCACGCCCGCCGCGGTGGTCGGTCCGACCTTGGGCGGCTTGAACCAGGTCGAGAGGTCGACGACGCGCGCCTGCAGCGCCATGCCCGGCGTGCGGCGGTGGTCTGGGTCGAACGGCCCGCGCGCGTGCAGTTCGGCGAAGCTTCCTTTCAGCACCGCGTCCACGTCGAACAAGCGGCCGGACGGCGTGGCGACGAGATGCAGCCGCGCCTGCGGCCCGATGCGGGGCACGTAGCGCTCCGTATGGCTGGACGCCGCCAGCAGCGCCACGCCGTCAACCACGGCGCCGGCATGGTCCCACCGGCCGGAGACGCTGAGGGGCGCGACCGCGCCCGAGCGGCTGCCCACCTCGATGTGGCCGCCCCGGTCGTCGCTGCGCAGGTCGGCGTGCAGCTGGAACGGCTGGTCGGCGCGCAGGCCCAGGCCGCCGGCGACCGCGCCACCCTGCGCCTCCACGGCGTCGGCCAGGAGGTGCAGGCGCGCCTGCGTCCGCAGATCCATGTCGAGCGCCAGGTGGTCGCCGCGATGCAGCCGGCTGTCGGCCTGCAGGCGACCGGCGGCGCGTCCGTCGCGCAGCAGGTCGAGCGCGCCGCGCGCGTCCCAGTCGCCCGCCGCCGCGGTGAGCGCCGCGCCGGTGCGCACCCGCGCGGCCACCGCGTCCAGCCGCACGGCGACGGGAAGCGCCTGGGGCGGGTGCGGCGGGCGCGCCTCCAGCACGGGCGCGCGCGCGACCAGCAGATCACCGGCGGTCACGCTGCGCGCGTGAACGCGGCGCGCGAGGAGTTCCCAGGGCCGCCAGTCCGCGGACAGGTCGTGCGCCTCGAGCCAGGTCCCGCGGGCGTCGACGATGCGGAGGCGACGCAGGCGGAAGCGGCCGAAGACGTCGCCGCCGAGCCCCTCAACGCGGAGCCGTCCCGCCGGGCCGATGCTCCAGCCGTCGGCCGCCGCCGTCACCGCCGCACGCCCGGCGGGGGTGAGCACGCCGAAGCGCACGGCGAGCCCCGCCGCCACGACCAGCAGCAGCGCCGACAGGAGCATGTTGGCGGCGTGCGACGTCCATCGCCACCTCCGGCGAGGCCGTGCTGTGTCGCTGGCGGCGGCGGGAGCGAGCTCCGCGTCCGCGTCGGGCGGGGGAGCGGCCTCGCTCAAAAGCTCTGCCCCACGCTGATGTAGACCTGGATCGGCGGCAGCGAGCGGTTGGGCGGGTCGCGGAGCGGCGTCGCGAGGTCGACCCGCACGGGGGCGAACGGCAGGGCGTAGCGCAGGCCCACGCCCACGGCGGGGCTGAGGTCGCTGAAGTCAGGCTTCAGAGTGCGGCCGACCGTGCCCGCGTCCACGAAGCCAACCACGCCGAAGGGTGTCGTCCCGATCCGCCGCCGCACCTCGAACGAGGTCTCGAACAGCGACAGGCCGCCGATGGGGGCCGTGTCGGGGAAAGTGGGGCCGATGCTCTGATACTCGTAGCCGCGCACCGAGCCGCCCCCGCCCGCGAAGAAGCGGTCGGAGATCGGCACCCCGTTCGGCGACGCACCCAGGATGGAGCCGATCCGCGCGCGCAGCGCCAGCACCGTCTGGCCCGCCCGGTCGAGCGAGTGGAAGGCGGCCGCCTGCACGACCGTCTTTACGTAGTAGTCGCTCACATCCCCGCTGATCGCGGTGGGCGTCACGCGCGCGTCCAACCGGTAGCCGGACCGTGCGTCCAGCGGCGCGTCCGTGCGGTCCAGCAGGAAGGACCCGAAGACGCGGTAACCCTGGATGTCGATGGACGGGGTGTGCCGGTCGTCGACGCGCGTGTTGGACAGGATGGTCCCGACCGTCACGAACGACGTCTTGCCGTAGCGGCGGGTGATGTCGGCCGAGATCTGCTCGCCGCGCTCCACGAAGGCGTCCGTGTCGGTGTCGAGGTAGTAAACGCTGGTGCGCAGCGTCTGCCCGGGGCGCTCCCAGTGCGGCAGGGAGAGCTCCCCGCCGTAGCGGCTGTCGAGCTCGGCCAGGCGCGCCTGCAGCGTCAGCGTGTCGGCGCGGCCGAGCAGGTTGTAGCGCGTGAAGCGCAGGTCGAAGTCGGCCCCCTCCGTGGTGGAGTATCCGGCGGAGAGGTCGAAGGCGCGGCGCGGCCGATCGGTGAGCGACACCACCACCGGTCGCTGCCCGGCCGCGTCGGCCGCCGGGGCCAGCGCGATCGCCACCGTGTCGTAGACCTGCGTGTCCTGCAGCCGGCGCTCCAGTTCGGCCACGTCGTCCGGTCTGTAGAGGTCGCCCGCCTTCCATGGGACGAGGTTGCGGATCCAGTCGGGGTCGGTGCGGCCGACCTTGTCGAGCCGCAGCCCGTCCATCTTCACGATGGCGCCCGCGTCGATGTGGAACACCGGGCGCATGCTGTTGTCGGCGTGATCGACGTAGACCTGCCGCGGGTCGGCCTTGGCGTCCGCGTAGCCCAGCGACTCCAGCTGGGCGAGGACGCGCCCCTCCGTCGCCAGCACGTCGGCCGAGCGGCCGGGCGAGCCCTTGTCGATGAACCCGGCGGCGGTCGCACCGACGCGGGCGGACGGCTCGGGCGGAGGCCCGTCGAACACCACCTGCGACGCGGACACGGTGGTGCGCGGCCCGAGCTTCACACGGACCACGGCTTGCGGCTTCGCGCTTCCGCCCACGTCGGGCGTGATCTCCGCATCGTACCAGCCCTCGGAGCGGAGCACCGTCTCCACCGTCTCGGCCGCCTCGCGGGCGCGGCGGCGAGCGGCCAGGCGGTTGGCGGGAGGCTCGCGCGAGTCACCGACGACGCGCTGCAGGAGAACGGCGAGGGCGCGGTCGGCCACGCCCTCGATCACCGCCTTGCGCTCGGCGGCGGACGCCGGGACGGCGGCGGCGCACGCGAGGAGCGTGGCGGCGCAGGCGAGGCGGCGTCGGGCCAAACCGGTGTCCGTTCAGCGGAGGCGGGAGCGGTCGGCGCCCCGCATCCGCCCTGGCGCCCCCGCGCGGCCGCTCTTAGCCGCGGGTCGGGTCCCTGTCATGCGCCGGGGCCCGCACGCGGCGTCAGGCCGCGCCGCGCGCGGCTTCGACGATCGCCGCTGCCGTGTCCGGCTCGTCGGCCGAGACGCGGTCGAGCCGCTCCAGCAGGTAGTCGAGGTCGGCCTCGCCCGCGATCTGCCGCGGCTGCGTCAGAAAGCGCTCCAGCATGCGCTGCTGGAACTGCGCCGGGTCGCCGCCCTCCTCCACCAAGGCGCGGTGAGCGTCGAGGCCGGCGCGGAAGGCGGGCAGCAGCTTGGGCGGCAGCTCGGCGCGTTCGTACAGCGCACGCAGGCCCAGCGGCCCCGCGTCGTGCAGCAGCAGCCAGGCCCGGTGGTGCGGCACGCCGGCCAGCTCCGCCATGGCGTGCTCGACGAACGGCAGCCGGGCGGCGGCCAGGGCCCGCAGGATCAGGGATGCGCTGAGCCGCTCTTGCCGGTGCAGGTGCGCGCAGAAGGCCGGCAGGTCGGCCGCCTCGCCGGCCTGGTCCACCAGGTCGAGCGTGGCCCGTTCGCGGGCTCCGAACGCCACGCGCATGGCCGTCTCGGGAGACAGCTGGTGGTGGTCCACGAGGTGGCGGCGCACCTGCTCGCCGACGAGCTCGACGAGGCGCTCGGCCACGTCCAGCGGCAGCATTTTGCGGTAGGCCATGCCGGCGGTGACGGTGCGGCTGCCGCCGAAACGCGCCAGCGCGGAGGCGTACGCCTCGCCTCCGAAGTCGGCGTTGTCGTTGGCCACGGCGACGGCCACTGCGGCCTCGTCGGCGCACTCCACCAGGGCGAGCACCGCCTCGGGGCCGAGCTCCGCGCGCTCGGCCACCGCCAGGTGGCGTGCGCCTGAGGTGCAGCGGACGATGTCGGCCAGGTCCTCGTCGGTGAAGGCGGGGGAGAAGGTCAGCACGGGCGCGGCGATGCTCTCGACGTCGGCGGCGAGCCGCAGGGCGACGTCGCGCGGCAGCTCGCGGGAGGCTTTCAGCGTCACGGCCAGGGCGCGCCGGACCACCTCGGCGGCGTCGGCGGCCATCATGCGCAGGATCTCCTGCGCCGCCACCCGGTCCTCGTCCGAGACGCCGCCGTCGATGCGGCGGCACAGGCGGTGCGCCACGCCGGCGCGGTCGTCGTCGGTCGGGCCGCGCAGGAGAGCCCGGATGTCTCCGTCGTCGAAGGCGGCGCGCACGGACATGGCCTGTTCAATCCCTCCCGCGGAGGCTCGCGAGCGCCCGCCGTTCCAGAGCCTCGCCGGCTGTGGTTAAGGTCGCGTTCACCGCGGGGCCGCGGGCGCGCCCGACCGGGCGTCGGAAAGAAGCGTCAGCAACTCGGAGGTGAACAGCGACCCCGCCGCGCCCTCGGCCGTGGGCGAGCCGCTGGAGCCCTTCAGCAGGAAGGCGGTGAGCAGCTCCTGCTCGTGCTGGCGCTCGCTGCGCGCCGCGCCCGCATAGGCCGCGAACGCGCCCTCCCCCGGGTCGTTGGACGTCGCCTCCCCGAGCGGCACCGGGTCGCCGCCCGCCGCCCGGCTGAGGTTCTGGTATAGCTGCGACACGGTCACCGGCTGGCCGCTCCGGTAGAAGACGCCGTGATTCGACGCCGCCGCCTCAGGGAACAGGGCGGCGGCGCTCAGGCCGGGCGTGGAGGCGGCGGCCTCGATCAGGCGCGCCGAGCCGGAGGGGCCCAGGAAGTGCGCGGCGTAGAGTTCGCCGCCCGTCGGCTCGCGCCCCGTGCGCCCGCGCAGGTAGGAGGCGTGGTCGGACGCCAGCTCCGCGGCCATGACGGCCGAGGCGTGCGGGTCGAAGCGGAGGTCCATCACCGCCCGGTGCGCATCGGGCCCCGACACGCTGTAGCGGCCGTGATCCTCCGAGATCAGGTCGGCGTAGCGCGCGAATCCGTGTGCGGCCCCGTGCCGCTTCAGGGTCGCCATCCAGGTCTGCTCCACGAACTGGAACAGACCCGCCGCCGACGAGGTGCCCGCGTGCGCCAGTGGGTTGAAGCCGCTCTCGCGCTTGGCGGTGCGCAGCAGGAAGTCGAAGTCGACGCCCGTCGCGCCGGCCGCGCTGCGCACGGCCGACTCGACGACGGCGCTCAGCCCCGCGATGCTCCCCACGCCCATGGGCAGGAGTTGCCGGGTGCGTGGTTAAGAACATGTTGCCGCGTCCGGCGCTTGGCGGCGCGGCCCGCCCTCGCTAAGACCCCTCGCCCGGCCGCCCGCGCCGCCTCTCCCCCCGAGTGCTCCACCGATGGCCGACGCCGAAACCCTCCACCTGCAGCTGTCGACCGGTCCCGTCGCCATCCGCCTGCGGCCCGACCTCGCGCCGAATCACGTGGCGCGCATCAAGGAGCTCACGGGGGCCGGCTTCTACGACGGCGTGGTGTTCCACCGCGTGATCCCCGGCTTCATGGCGCAGGGCGGCGATCCCACGGGCACCGGTCGTTCCGGCTCCGACAAGCCCAACCTGAAGGCGGAGTTCTCGCCCACGCCGCACGTGCGGGGCGTCTGCTCCATGGCGCGCACGCCGCACCCCGACTCAGCCAACAGCCAGTTCTTCATCTGCCTCGACGACGCCCGCTTCCTCGACGGCCAGTACACCGTGTGGGGCGAAGTGACGGAGGGGATGGAGAGCGTCGACGCGCTCCCCAAGGGCGAGCCGCCGGCCAACCCCGGCCGCATCGAGAGAGCGACGGTGGAGACCGCTGCGGCATAACGTCCTGCGCGCCGACCGCTGAGCTTAAGACGCTGTAAGCGCTTGTCGCTCAACCTTCCCGAAAGCGGGGAGAGCTTGAGATGCCGGACGGTATGGAGGCGCAGGTCCGCGCGCCCGACGCCTACGGATTGGCGCGGCGCGCCGTCGAGTCGATGGAGCGCCACAGGGTCTGGCCGACGCCCCTCAACTACGAGCTCTGGCTACACATGCTCGCGGAGCCCGATGGGCCGCTCGCGCAGGAGATCCAGCGGCTGCTCGGCGTCGGCGAGGCCATCACCGACCATGTGAGCGAAGAGCTTGCGTCGCAGTACCTGCCCCGCCTGCGGCTGAACGACGAGATTCGCGACGCGGGCGACCAGCTGTCGCGCCAGCTGGAGAGCATCGCCAAGGCGATCGAGACGGCGCAGGCGTCCAACGAGACCTTCGGCCGCACGCTCGCGGGCGCGCAACGCGAACTCGATGCGCCCGCCGACGCCTCGGGCCTGAAGCGTCTCGTCGACCACCTCGCCTTCGCCACCACCCGCGTCCACCGCGAGAACGGCTCGCTGGAGCGTCGCCTTGCGCAGTCCACCGACGAGGTCCGCCACCTGCGCGAGCACTTGGAGCAGGTGCGCCGCGACGCGATGACCGATGCCCTGACCCTCCTCGCCAACCGCAAGGCCTTCGACGAAGCCCTCGGCCGCGCCGTCGCCGAGGCGGACGAGACGGGTGTGACCGTCACTCTGGCCATGCTCGACATCGACCACTTCAAGAAGTTCAACGACACTTGGGGCCACCAGACGGGCGACCAGGTGATCCGCTACGTAGGCTCCATCATCGGCCGGATCGGCGCCCCTCCCCGCGTCTCCTCCCGCTACGGCGGCGAAGAGTTCGCCGTGCTGTTCCCGACCGAATCGGCCGCGCGCGCCATCCAGGCTCTGGAGACGATCCGCACCGAGATCTCGGCGCGCAACCTGAAGCGCCGCTCCACCAACGACGATCTGGGCGTGGTGACGGTCTCCAGCGGCGTGGCCCAGCGCCGGCCCGGCGAGACGGCCGCCGAGCTGATGGAGCGCGCCGACGCGGCGCTCTACGTCTCCAAGCGCGCCGGTCGCAACCGCACCACCTGCGCCGAGAACGAGGCGGACGCCCGCGCGGCCTGACGCCAGGGCGCCCTTCCCCGGTCCGGGAGCGGCCGCCTATGGTGGCGCCTTTCGATGTAGGGGACGCGTCATGGCCGGACAGCTCAGGATCGAGGTCGCCGACCGGATCGCCACCCTCACCCTGGATGATGCGGCCACGCTCAACGCCCTCGGCCTGCCGCTCGCGCAGGCGCTGCAGGAGGCGGTGCGGGGGATCGGCTCCGGCGAGATCGACTGCCGCGCGGTGATCCTGACGGGCGCGGGACGCGGCTTCTGCTCGGGCGCGGACCTGTCGGCCTCGCCCGCCCGCTCCGGCGACGCCCCACCCGACATGGGGGCGGGGCTGGAGAGCACCTACAACCCGCTGATGACCTCCCTGCGGGACCTGCCCGTGCCGCTGGTCACGGCTGTGAATGGGGCGGCCGCCGGCGTGGGATGCTCGCTCGCGCTGGTGGGCGACCTGATCGTGGCGGCGGAGGACGCCTATTTCCTCCAGGCTTTCCGCCGGATCGGCTTGGTGCCCGACGGCGGGTCCACCTTCATGCTGCCGCGCACGATCGGCCGCGCCCGCGCGATGGAGATGACGCTCCTGGGCGAGCGCATCCCTGCGGCCCAGGCGCTCGACTGGGGGCTGGTGAACCGCGTCGTCCCGGCGCGCGAGCTGATGGCTGCGGCGCAGGACTACGCCCGGCGGCTGGCGGAGGGGCCCGCCTCGCTCGGCCTCACGCGCCGGCTGGTGTGGAGCGGCGAGACGGCGGGCTGGGACGAGCAGCTCCACGCCGAGCGCGAGGCGCAGCGCGCCGCCGGCCGCACGTCCGACTTCGTCGAGGGCGTCCGCGCCTTCGCCGAGAAGCGCCCCGCCCGCTTCACGGGCGCCTGACGCTCAGCTCCAGGCGAAGCGGCGTAGCGAACGGCGCACGGAGCCGCCGCCGAGGGTCGGAATGTCCACGGCCAGCTCCGGGTCGATGCGCATGGCGTCGTAGCCGGCCAAGTGCACGATCCCGACCGGCGCGTTGGGCAGGTAGCGCTCCACCAGCGTGCCCCCGTCGGCCGAAGCCATCCAGTTCGGGCCCATGTAGTTGCAGGTCTCCGGCATCAGCTCCGCGGGCAGGCCGTCGGCGTGCACCATGATCCCGAGCGCCAGCTGGTCCGAGGTGAAGACGCGTCCGTGGCGCAGGCACTCCGCCTGCCGTCGCCGCCACACCTCCCAGTGCGGCGCGTCACGACGCAGCGCGAACACGCCCGCGTTGAAGGTGGGCTTGTCGCCGACCTGCCGCGCCAGCCGCTCGGGCAGCCGGGCGCGGCGCGCGCCCTTGTAGAGGATCGAGCGCACCTGGGCGTAGCCGAAGGCGCCCCAGCGCAGGCTCATGGCCTTGGCCGCGTAGCGCGAGGCCTGGCTCACGACCGCCAGCCGCCCGGTCTCGCCGCCGCGGATCATCAGGTCGAGGCCGGCGGGGTCCTGCACCCAGGCGTCGCCATCCATCCAGACGATGACCTCCGCCTCGCGCAGGTGTTGGTCGAGGAAGGTGCGCGCGGTCAGCACCTTCAGCGCCGGCCGCTTGCGGCGCTGGCGCTCGGGGATGTCGAAACCCCAGCCGACGTCCAGCACCCGCGCGCCCCAGCGGCCGGAGAGGTGCGCGAGCTGCTCGCCCGTCATGCCGCCGTCGATGACCGCGAGCCCGACCGCCTCCGCGGCGCGGAAGGCGCGCACCGACGCGCAGAGTTCGTCCACCAGGGGAAAGTAGCCGGCGTCCCCGCCGGTGACGACGACCGCCCCCGGCCCGCTCACGCCTTGGCCTTGCGTCCGCCCTTCGCCGTGCGCGCCCGCAGCGCCGCCTCCAGACCGAGCCGGCCCCAGCGCAGCGCCTCGTCCGGGTCGTCGTGGGCGGCGGCGGGCAGGCGCCAATAGCGCATGGTCATCACGCGCCCGTCCTTCTCGGTGAAGCTGAACGGCTCGGAGCCGCCGGCGCGGAACTCGGGCTCGTTGGCGTCGTCACCCTTCACATACACCTCGCCGTCGGCGGCGACGGCGAAGAACAGCTCGTCGGCGTAGACGCCGAGGCCGCCGAACATCCGCTTGCAGCGCAGGTCGCCGAGGCCGCCGAACAACTCCATCACGCGGTCCGCCAATCCCGGATCGACCGCCACGGGTCAGTCCGCCAAGTCGAGCGCCGGGACGATGGTGACGCTCTCGCCGCAGCCGCAGGCGTCGGTCTCG
>CAXTBN010000011.1:0-28569 GCA_964242895.1 uncultured Caulobacteraceae bacterium
GGGCGGCCCCGGCTCGCCGCCGGCCATCCTGCCGTCCGGGCCGGGCACGGCGCCCGCGCCGCGGCCGGGCGCGGCCTCGGACGGGCCGACGTCGCAGCTCACCGAGATCTCCTTCTCGCGCGCCTGACGGCGGGGGCGTCGGTCGTCCGGGCGCCCGCGTGACGGAGCCGCCGCTGCGCTCGCGGTTTGTCCTGGAGCACGGTCCGACAGCGCGGGTCGGCGTCGAAAGGATGCAGCTCCTCGAGGCCATCGCGGCGCAGGGCTCGATCACGGGCGGCGCGAAGGCGGTGGGGCTGAGCTATCGCGGCGCCTGGGATGCGGTGCAGGCGCTGAACGGCCTGTTCGCCCGGCCGCTGGTGGAGGCGCAGGTGGGCGGGCGCGACGGCGGCGTCGCCACCGTCACGGCCGCCGGACAGGCCCTGATCCTCGCCTTCCGCCGCATCGACCGCGAGCTGGCGCACGTCACCGCCCAGCTCGATCAGCACCTCGCCACGGGCGAACCGCTCGACCGGCTCTCCTGGAGGCTCGGCATGAAGACCAGCGCGCGAAACACCCTGGCCGGCGTGGTCGAGCGGGTCACGCCCGGCGCGGTGAACAGCGAGGTGACGCTGCGGCTGGCCGACGGGCTCGAGATGATCTCCGTGGTGACGCGCACCAGCGTCGAGGAGCTCGGCCTCGCGCCGGGCCGCGAGGCCTTCGCCCTCGTAAAGGCGAGCTTCGTCATCCTGGCGCCGGGGCGCGACGCGCTGCGCACCTCGGCACGCAACCGCCTGCCGGGCGTGGTGGTGGAGCATCGCGAGGGGGCGGTGAACGACGAGGTGGTGCTGGAGCTCGCGGGCGGCGTGCGCCTCACAGCCACGGTCACGCGCGGCAGCGGCGAGGCGCTCGGCTTCGCGGTCGGCTCGCCCGCGCAGGCGCTGATCAAGGCCAGCCACGTCATCGTGGCGGTGGACTGAGCCGTCAGGCGAAGCCCGCGCGCAGGGCCGCTCCGGCGAGCCGTCGCATTTCGTCCGGCGCCAGGGCGTCCAGGCGGGCATCTTCATCCGACGGCTCCGGGACTTGCGCGACCCGACCCGCATCCAGGCGCAGGACGCGGTCGGCGACGCGGGCCACCTCGGCGCCGTCGTGGCTGACGTAGATCACCGGGATCGCCAGCCCCGCCAGCACGGCCCGCAGCTCCGGCAGGAGCTCGGCCTTGGTGTCGGCGTCCACGCCGGACAGGGGCTCGTCCAACAGCAGCAGGCGCGGCCCGCACGCGAGCGCCCGCACCACCGCCACCCGCTGGCGCTCGCCGCCGGAGAGCCGCCCGGGCGCGCGGGGTAGGAGCGGGCCGACCCTTAGGAGTTCGACGGCGCGGTCCAGCTCTTCGCGCGGCCGTGCCGCGCGCCGCCAGCCGTAGCGGAGGTTCGCCTCGACGCTGAGGTGCGGCAGCAGCGCCGCATGCTGGAACACCAGCCCCACCGCGCGGCGGTGCGGGGGCGTGAACGTCCGGCCCTCCTGCCAGACCTCGCCCGACACGGCGACCCGGCCCTCCAGGCGCTCCAGCCCGGCCAGCGCGCGCAGCAGGGTGGACTTTCCGGCCCCGGACGGCCCGGTCAGCGCGGTGACCTCGCCGGCCTGCGCCTGCAGAGCAGCGTCGAGCATCAGCGCGCCGCGCCGTCCGGCGAGCCTTGCCTCCAGCCCGCTCACGCCGCCACGCGGCCGAACCGGCGGTCGATCAGCAGCAGGGCCAGGAGCGCCAGGAAGGCGAACAGCGCGAGGCCGCCGGCGAGCTGGTGGGCGGGGCCGAACTGCAGCGCCTCCACCAGCTGGTAGATGCGGATGGAGACCACCTCCGTCTTGCCCGGCACGCCGCCGCCGATCATCAGCACCACGCCGAACTCGCCGACCGTATGCGCGAACACGAGCACCGCCGCCGACAGGAAGCCCCGGCGCGCCAGGGGCGCAGCGACCGTCAGGAAGGCGTCGACGGGGCCGGCGCGCAGGGTGGCGGCGGCCTCCATCGGCTCGCGCCCGACCGCCTCGAAAGCCGTACGCAGCGGCTGCACGGCGAAGGGCAGGGAGTAGGCGAGGCTGCCGATCACCAAGCCCGTGAAGGTGAAGGCGAGCGTTCGCACGCCGAAGGCGTGGAGCGGGATCATCAGCGGACTGTCGGGCCCGAGCGCCACCAGCAGGTAGAAGCCCAGCACCGTCGGCGGCAGCACCAGGGGCAGGCTGGTCAGCGCCGCCACCGCCTCCTTCCACCAGCCGCCGCCCTGCGCCAGCCACCAGGCCAGCGGCGTCGCCAGGAGGAGCAGCAGCACGGTGGTGACGGCGGCCAGCGCGACGGTGACGCGCACCACCTCCCACATGTCAGGGCGCGGAACGGTGGCGGGCGAAGGGCATTGCGGCGGGAGTATCGCGGTGGCGGCGGCGTCGTAAAGCCGGACTGCATGTCCCTTGCTCCCCGCCGGTGTCACAAAACGATGACCCCGTTCGGCTAAGTCGCCCTCATCGTCGACGCGGGTCCGCGTCCGCACACCGGAGCCTCCATGCTGAAGCCCTTCGCCGCCGCCTTGGCCGCGACGCTCACCGTCGCCGGCTCGGCCCCCAGCGCGGCCTGGGCCGCCGCCTCCATCTCGGGCGCCGGCGCCACCGCGCCCGCCCCGATCTACGCGAAGTGGGCGGAGGCGTACCGGGCGCAGTCGGGCGCGACGCTCAACTATCAGGCGATCGGCTCCGGGGGAGGGATCAAGCAGATCCAGGCCAAGACCGTGCAGTTCGGCGCCTCCGACAAGCCGCTGAAGCCCGACCAGCTCGGCCCGCTGTTCCAGTTCCCGACCGTGGTGCTGGGCGTGGTGCCCGTGGTGAACCTGCCGGGCGTCCAGCCCGGCCAGCTGAAGCTGACCGGGCCGGTGCTGGCCGACATCTTCCTGGGCAAGATCAAGCGCTGGGGCGACCCGGCGGTGGCCAACCTCAACCGGGGTCTCCGCCTGCCGAACCTGCCGATCACGGTGGTGCACCGGTCGGACGGCTCGGGCACGAGCTTCCTCTACACCACCTATCTGGCGGCCAAGTCGCCCGAGTGGGCGCAGAAGGTGGGCGCCAACGACGCGGTGCAGTGGCCGACCGGGCAGGGCGGCAAGGGCAACGACGGCGTGGCCGCCTTCGTGCGCCAGACGCCGGGCTCGATCGGCTACGTCGAGTACACCTTCGCCCGCGCCAACAAGCTCGAGCACGTGTCGCTCGCCAACCGCCAGAACCAGTTCGTGGAGCCGACCGCGCAGAGCTTCTCGGCCGCCGCCGCCCACGCCGACTGGGCGCACGCGCCCAGCTACTACCAGCTCCTGATCGACCAGCCGGGCGGAGGCGTGTGGCCGATCTCGGGCGCGACCTTCATCCTGGTGCAGAAGAACCAGGAGAACGCGGCCAACGGGGCCGAGGTGCTGAAGTTCTTCGACTGGGCCTACAAGAACGGCGACGCCATGGCGCAGCAGCTGGATTATATCCCGCTGCCCGCCCCGGTGAAGGCGCAGGTGCGCAAGGCCTGGGCGACGCAGGTGACGTCCGGCGGCAAGCCCGTGTACGTCTCGCGCTGACGAAGCCTGCGGCGGCGCGGACCTCTCCGCTGCGCCGCTGACGGACCCCTGCATGGCCAGCGTGACCCTTCCCGCAGCGGCGACGGCCGCCCCTCGCGCCGCGCGGAGCCCGCGGCCGGCCGGGGCGGCGTTCGACCCGATCTTCGGCGGCCTGTGCTTCGGCGCGGCCACCTTCGTGCTCTGCGCGGTGGGCGGCATCGTGGTGTCGCTGGTGATCGGGGGCTGGCCGGCCCTGTCGAAGTTCGGCCTGAGCTTCTTCACGTCGACGACCTGGAACCCCGTGACGGAGGTCTACGGCGGCGCCGGCCCCATCGTGGGCACCCTGGTGACCGCCGCGCTGGCCCTGGTCTTCGCCCTGCCGGTCGCCTTCGGCGTGGCGGTGTTCCTGACCGAGTTCTGCCCGCGGCCCCTCCGCCGCCCGATCGGGATCGCCGTGGAGCTGCTCGCGGGTGTGCCCTCCATCGTCTACGGCATGTGGGGGCTGTTCGTGTTCGCGCCCCTGTTCGCGCAGTGGGTGGAGCTGCCGCTGATGAGCGCCGCCCCGCCCGGCTCGATCTGGGAGAAGCTGTTCACGGGCGTGCCCAACGGCTCGGGCATCCTCACCGCCTCGCTGATCCTGGCGATCATGATCCTGCCGTTCATCGCCGCCACCATGCGCGAGCTGTTCCTGACCGTGCCGGCCAAGGTGCGCGAGAGCGCTTACGGCGTCGGCGCGACGCCCTTCGAGGTGGTGCGCGCGGTGACGCTGCCGTACGTGCGGCGCTCGGCGATCGGGGCGGTGATGCTGGGGCTGGGACGCGCGCTGGGCGAGACCATGGCGGTGACCTTCGTCATCGGGAACAGCCACGGCTTCCCGCAAGGGCTGTTCGACGCCGGCTCGACCATCTCCTCGACCATCGCCAACGAGTTCGCCGAGGCCTCCACCGACATGCACAGCTCGGCGCTGATCGCGCTCGGACTGGTGCTGTTCGTGATCACCTTCATCGTGCTGGGCTTCGCGCGCGCGCTGCTGGGCCGCGAGGTCAAGGTCTGATGGCCGCGTTGCTCGACCGCCGAGCCCTGCGCAAGGGCGCCAACGGGCTGTTCGTGGCCTTCTGCACGCTGGCGACGCTTCTGGCGCTCGGCGCGCTCGTCGCGATCCTGTGGTCCCTGGCGAGCCAGGGGATCGGCGGCCTGAACCTGGCGGTCTTCACGCAGGACACGCCGGCGCCCGGCTCGCCGGGCGGCCTGCGCAACGCGCTCGTGGGCTCTGTGCTGATGTGCGTGGCCGCCATGGTGCTGGCGGTGTTCGTGGGCCTCCTGGCCGGGACGTGGCTTGCCGAGTACGCCGGCTCCAGCCGCTACGGATCGCTCGTCCGGTTCGTCAACGACGTGCTGCTGTCGGCGCCGTCGATCCTGATCGGCCTGTTCGTCTACGAGATCGCGGTGAAGCCGCTGCACGGCTTCTCGGGCTGGGCCGGCGCGCTCGCCCTGGCGCTGATCGCCATCCCCGTGGTGACCCGCACCACCGAGGACGTGCTGAAGCTGCAGTCGCGCCAGCTGCGCGAGTCGGGCATGGCGCTGGGCACGCCGCAGTGGAGCGTGATCCGCGCCATCCTGTGGAAGGCGGCCAGCGGCGGCATCCTCACCGGCGCGCTGCTGGCCTTCGCGCGCATCTCGGGCGAGACGGCGCCGCTGCTCTTCACCTCGCTGAACAACCAGTTCTTCAGCCTGGACATGGGCAAGCCGATCGCCAACCTGCCCGTGGTGATCTTCAACTACGCCCTGTCGGCCTACGACGACTGGCGTCGACTGGCCTGGGTGGGCGCGCTCGTCATCGCCGCGGCCGTCCTCGCCATCAACGTGGCCGTCCGCACCCTCGCCCGTGAGAAACGCCGGCCGTGAGCCAGACCGTGACCCCCGCCGACAAGATCACGGCCACCTCGCCGCGCGCCACCGTGGCGGCCGCGACGCCCGTCACCGCCGAGACGATGGTGTTCGAGCACCACGCCGAGCCCGTCGACCCCGCCGAGATCAAGCTCGAGACCAAGGCGCTCGACTTCTTCTACGGCAAGAACCAGGCGCTCTACGGCGTGGACCTGCAGTTCCGGCGCAACGGCATCACCGCGCTGATGGGGCCGTCGGGCTGCGGCAAGTCCACGCTGCTGCGCGTGCTGAACCGCATCTACGCGCTCTATCCGGGCCAGCGCGCCGCGGGCGAGGTGCTGCTCGACGGCGAGAACACCCTGGCTCGCGGCGTCGATCCCGCGCAGCTGCGCTCGCGCGTCGGCATGGTGTTCCAGCAGCCCACGCCGTTCCCCATGTCGATCTACGACAATGTCGCCTTCGGCGTGCGCCTCTACGAGCGGCTCTCCAAGGCCGACATGGACGCGCGGGTGGAGGAGAGCCTGCGCCGCTCCGCCCTGTGGGACGAGGTGAAGGACAAGCTCTCGACCAGCGGCCAGGGCCTGTCAGGCGGCCAGCAGCAGCGTCTGTGCGTGGCGCGCGGTGTCGCGGTGCGGCCCGAGGTGCTGCTGCTCGACGAGCCGGCCAGCGCGCTGGACCCGATCTCCACCGCCAAGCTGGAGGAGACGCTGGTGGAGCTGAAGCGCGACCTCACCATCGTCATCGTCACGCACAACCTGCAGCAGGCCGCGCGCATCAGCGACAACGCCGCCTTCATGTTCCTGGGCCGGCTGATCGAGTTCGCGCGCACCGACCGCCTGTTCGACACGCCCCGCTGCCGCCGCACCGCCGACTACATCACCGGCCGCTTCGGCTGACGGGGCCGCCCGCCTTGCAGAAAAGCTGATGGAGCGCGGCCGCCCTCTGCCTTGTGGGGAACCGCCCGGACCCTAGCCTCGCTGATGCTGAACAGGGGAGCGGATCGAATGACGCAGGACGGCTTCACGCGGCGCGGCGCGGGCGCAGGGGTCCTGGCCTGGACCGCCGCCGGCGCCGCGCGCGCAGCTCCCCCTGCACCGGTCAAGCTGCTCAACGTGAGCTTCGATCCCACGCGCGAGCTTTACGCCGACATAGACCGAGCGTTCGCGGAGGACTGGCGGCGCCGCACGGGCGGGGCGATCACCGTCGACCAGAGCCACGGCGGCTCGGGCAAGCAGGCCCGGGCGGTGCTGGACGGGCTGGAGGCCGACGTCGTCACCCTGGCGCTGGCCTACGACATCGACGTGCTGGCCGAGCGCGGCAAGCTCTTGCCGGCGGACTGGCGGCGGCGGCTGCCGAACAACTCGACGCCATACCTCTCCACGATCGTGTTCCTGGTGCGCAAGGGCAATCCGAAGGCCATCCGCGGCTGGGGCGACCTCGTGAAATCGGGCGTGAGCGTGATCGCGTCCAACCCGAAGACCTCGGGCGGCGCGCGCTGGGCCTACCTGGCCGCCTTCGGCGCCGCGCAGCGTGCGGGCGGTGGCGACCCGGCCAAGGGCGAGGCCTACGTGCGCGCGCTCTACAGGAACGTGCCCGTGCTCGACTCGGGCGCGCGCGGCTCCACGGTCAGCTTCGCGCAGCGGGGACTCGGCGACGTGCTGGTGTCGTGGGAGTCGGAGGCGCACCAGGCGCTGGAAGAGTTCGGCGCGGACAAGTTCGAGATCGTCACCCCGTCCGTGTCGATCCGTTGCGAGCCGCCCGTCGCCGTGGTGGACAAGAACGTCGACAAGCACGGCGTGCGCGCCGCGGCCGAGGCCTACCTGCAGTTCCTCTACACGCCCGCCGCGCAGGACATCATCGCGCGGCGCTTCTACCGCCCGATCCGCCCGGAGGCCCTGGCCAAGGCTGGCGCGCGCTTCCCGCGGATGGAGACCTTCACCGTCGAGGGCGTGTTCGGCGGCTGGGCCAAGGCGCAGGCCACGCACTTCGCCGACGGTGGCGTGTTCGACCGCGTGTACCGGCGAGCGTGACGGCCGTCGCCGCGACGGGTCGTGCTCCCAAGCGCGCGCGCCGTCCGGCGGGCGCGCTGCCCGGCTTCCGGCTGACACTCGGCGTCACGCTGGCCTATCTCGGGCTGCTCGTCGTGCTGCCCCTCTGCGCGCTCGTGGCGAGGCCATGGGAGCACGGGGCCGCGGGCGTGATGCACACGCTCGCCGATCCGCAGGCCATCGCCGCGCTCCGCCTGAGCTTCACCACGGCCGCCCTGGCGGCGGCGATCGACACCGTGGCGGGCTTGGCGATCGCTTGGGTGCTCGTGCGCCACCGCTTCCCCGGGCGCGCCGTGCTGGACCTGCTCGTGGATCTGCCGTTCGCCCTGCCGACCGCGGTGGCGGGCATCGCGCTCAGCGCCGTCTACGCGCCCAACGGCTGGCTGGGCGCGCTCCTGGCCCACGTGGGCCTGAAGGCGGCCTATACGCCGCTGGGCATCCTGATCGCGATGACCTTCGTCGGCCTGCCGTTCGTGGTGCGCTCGGTCCAGCCCGTGCTGCAGGACCTCGATCCGGAGGTGGAGGAGGCCGCGGAGACGCTCGGGGCCGGCGTCGCGCGCCGCTTCGTCACCGTCATTCTGCCCACGCTGCGGCCGGCGCTCATCGGCGGCTTCGCCCTGGCCTTCGCCCGGGCGGTGGGCGAGTACGGGTCGGTGATCTTCATCGCCGGCAACCTGCCGTACGTCAGCGAGATCGCGCCGTTGGTGATCGTCGGCAAGCTCGAGCAGTACGACTACGCCGGCGCTTCGACGGTGGGTCTCGCCATGCTGCTGGGCGCGGGCGCCGCGCTCCTGTTGCTCAACCTCGCCCAGCTCCGCACGAGCCGGCGGGGCGGCGGTCTGGCGGAAACCCATCGCGGGCGACGGGCGGTCACGCCCGGACCGGGAGCGGCGCTGCTGACGGCGGGGACCGCGGTGTGGCTGCTGGTGATGGTCGGGGCGCCGCTGGCGGCGATCTTCTCCGAGGCGTTGCGCAAGGGCGTCGGCCCCGCGCTCGCGGCGCTGGCGACCTCCGACGCGCGCAACGCGATCGGGCTGACGCTGCTGCTCGCCGGCATCGTGGTGCCGCTGAACACCGCGTTTGGGCTCGCCGCCGCCTGGGCGCTGGCGAAGTTCGACTTCCCCGGGCGGGGCGCGGTGGTCACCCTGCTCGACCTGCCGCTGTCCATGTCGCCGGTCGTGTCCGGGCTGGTCTGGGTGCTGCTGTTCGGCGCGGAGGGCTGGTGGGGGCCGTGGCTGGCTGACCACGACCTCCGGATCATATTCGCCCTGCCGGGGATGGTGCTGGCGACCCTGTTCGTCACCTTGCCGCTGGTCGCCCGGGAGCTCCTGCCGCTGATGCAGGCGCAGGGGACCGACGAGGAAGCCGCCGCGGCGACGTTGGGCGCGGGCGGCTGGTCGACCTTCCTGCGCGTGACCCTGCCCAACGTGCGCTGGGCGCTGCTGACGGGCGTGCTCCTGTGCACCGCGCGCAGCATGGGCGAGTTCGGCGCGGTCTCCGTGGTCTCCGGCCACGTGCGCGGCCGCACCGACACCCTGCCGCTGCACATCGAGGCGCTCTACAACGACTACGACTTCACGGGCGCGTTCGCCGCCGCCAGCCTGCTCGCGAGCGTCGCGCTCCTGACGCTCGTGGCGCGCACCTGGCTCGAGCGACGCTCGGCCCATGCGGGCGCGGACCTCGCGCCGGGGCAGGCGGCGTGAGCGAGGCGGCGGACCTGGTCGTGGAGGGCCTGTCGAAACGGTTCGCCTCGTCGGCGGCGGCGCTGGACGGGGCGACGCTGCAGGTGCGCGAGGGCGAGCTGATGGCGCTGCTCGGCCCGTCCGGCTCGGGCAAGACGACGCTGCTGCGCGTGCTGGCGGGGCTGGAGCGGCCGGACGCGGGAGAGGTGCGCTTCGGCGGCCGCGACCTCCTGGCCGAGCCGCCGCGACGGCGGCGCATCGGCCTGGTGTTCCAGAACTACGCCCTGTTCCGCCACATGACGGTGGCGCAGAACATCGCCTTCGGTCCGCGCGTCGGCCCGCGGGCGGAGCGCCCCGCGCGGGCGGAGCTGGCGTCGCGGGTCGAGGAGCTGCTCGCCCTGGTGAAGCTGGAGGGCTACGGCGGCCGCTATCCGGGCGAGCTGTCCGGCGGTCAGCGGCAGCGCGTGGCGCTCGCCCGCGCGCTGGCGATCCGCCCCCGGCTGCTGCTGCTCGACGAGCCCTTCGGCGCCCTGGACGCCCAGGTGCGCGCCGAGCTGCGGCGCTGGCTGCGCGAGGTGCACGGCCGCACGGGCGTGACGACCGTGCTCGTGACCCACGACCAGGAGGAGGCGCTGGAGACCGCCGACCGCGTGGCCGTGATGCGCGCCGGTCGCGTCCTGCAGGTGGGGCCCCCGGCGGAGGTCTACGGCCGGCCGACCGACCCGTTCGTGTTCGAATTCTTGGGCGGCGTCGCCAAGCTCCCGGTCGAGCTGACGGGCATGCAGGCGCGTTTCGGCGATTATGCGGTGGACGATCCGTCTCCCGCCGGGCGCCGTGAGGCGTTCGTGCGGCCGGAGGACCTGGAGGTGGGGCAGGGGCCGGGGCGCCCCGCCACGGTCACCACCGTACGGCCCGTGGGCGGCCGCGTCCGGGTGACGCTCGCGCTGGACGGCGCCGCACTCGTGGAGGCGGTGCTGCCCGCGGCGCAGGCCGAGGCGCTGGCGCCGGGGCTGGCCGTGCGCGTGCGCCCGCGTCGCTACGTCCTATTCGACTGAGCGGGGGTCAGGTCTCCACCGGCTCGCCGGCGTGGACGCGCACGGCGCCCGTGCGCTTCAGCTTGCCCCACCCCTGCGCGGCGCCGCCCAGGGCTCGCAGCAGCGAGCGCCACACGACCAGGTACATCACTTGGCGGTAGACGAAGCGTTGCGTCGGCAGCAGCCACAGCTCGCGCTTGTCCTCGTCGTCGAACTCATAGGCCACCCAGCCGGCGATCACCTCCAGGGCGATGAAGGCCACGTAGATCCCCACGATGATCCAGATCATGCCGTCGGGCGGCATGGGCGTGTCCACGTGCTGCAGCGAGCTGATCCACTGGCTCAGCAGCGTCAGCCCGGCGACGAGCAGCTGCAGGTCCACGAAGGGGGCGAGCACCTGTGCGCCGAACTGGAACACCCACAGGGTGGGCAGCGCCAGGCCGCCGAACCAGCCGTAGCGGAAGGTGGCCGCGCGGTGCTTCCACAGGCACTGCAGCGTGCCGAAGCTCCAGCGGAAGCGCTGGCGCATGAGCGCGCCCAGGGTGGCGGGCGCCTCGGTGAAGGCGTGCGCGCCGCCCTCGTTGACGATGCGCCAGCCGGCGCGCCGCAGCCGCCAGGTGAGGTCCATGTCCTCCGCCAGCGTGTCCGAGCGGTAACCGCCGACCGCGCGGAGGGCGTCGGCGCGGTAGGCCCCGATGGCGCCCGGCACGACGGTGATGGCGTTCAGCCGTGACAGGGCGCGGCGGTCGACGTTCTGGCTGGTGACGTACTCCAGCGACTGCCAGCGGGTGACCAGCCGGTCGCGGTTGCCCACCTTCACGTTGCCCGCCACAGAGCCGATGGTCGGATCCTGGAAGAAGGCGGCGATCTTCGAGAGGGCGTCAGGGGCCAGCTGCGTGTCGGCGTCCACGCCCACCACCACGGGCGCGTCGCTCATCTCCAGCGCGAGGTTCAGGGCGCTCGCCTTCCCGCCGTTGGGCTTGCGTCGCAGGGTCACGCGCGGGTCGCGGCCGAAGCGGCGCTCCACCACGTCGCCCGTGCCGTCGTTCGAGCCGTCGTCGACGACGAACACGCGTAGGTCCACGCTCCGCGAGGCCAGGAGCGAGCCGATCGTGCGCTCGATCACCTCGGCCTCGTTGTACGCGGCGACCAGCACGTCCACCCGCGCGCCGGGCTGCGGGGCGAAGCGGGCGGGAGGCGCCTTGGCGGCCAGCCCGATCATCAGCGCGATGCGGACCAACCCCAGGATGATGGCCGCCGAGAAGCCGTAGAACAGGATGACGCCGCCCACGCGCCGCACCTCGAAGGCCACCTGGTCGACGCGCGCGACCCAGCGGTCGGCGACGGGGATGGGCGGCATGGTGGCGTCGCGATTGTGGCCCTCCAGCTCGCCGACGGTGTCGAAGTGGTAGCCGCGCGCCTTCAGCTGCTCGATCATGGTGGGCAGGGCGGCGAGCGTGGTGGAGCGGTCTCCGCCGCCGTCGTGCATCAGCACCGCCTGACCGTAGTCGAGGTGGTTCAGCGTATAGCCGTAGATGTCGGCGGGGGTTATGCGCCGGCGCGCGCCGCCCGGGTTGATGCGGGTCAGGTCCCAGTCATCGGTGTCGATGGTCTCGCCGGCGACGACGTACCCCTCCTCGCTCGCCACTGCGATCGGCATGATCTCGCCGTACGAGCGCGGCTCGGAGTCGGCGTTGTACGGTGGGCGGAACAGCACCACCGAGCGCCCGAGCGTCGCCTCGAACGACCGCTGCGCGGCCGCCAGCTCCAGCCGCACCCGGTCGGGGCTGACGTGCGCCATGTTGGGATGTGTGAAGCTGTGGCTGCCGATCTCGTGGCCCTCGGCGTAGACGCGGCGGACGATGTCGGGATGATCGGCCACGTTCTGGCCGATCATGAAAAAGGTCGCCTTCACGCCCTCGCGCTTGAGCACGTCCAGGATTCGCGGCGTCCAGGTGGGGTCGGGACCGTCGTCGAAGGTCAGCGCCACCGTCTTCTCCGGCGCGCCCGAGCGCTCCACCAGCCAGCCGGAGGGGAAGGCGGTGTAGCTCTCGTCGGTGATGAGGCCGGTGGTGGGATCGCGGTCGACCGTGCGCGACCCCGGGGTAGGATTGCGCACCACGCGCAGGAGCTCGCCGTCGCCGACGAAGCTCACGTCCTGCGGCACGTTCAGCCGCGACAGGTCGGGGACGACCGGGTCCTTGGGGCCGAACCCGTTCCAGATGGACGGGTCCTCCATGCCGAGCGCCCACAGCGCGGCGCCGCGCACCCCGTGGTCGCGCGCCAGGGTGAGCGCGTTCATGGCCGTGACCGCGTCGAGGAACCAGACCTCATGCAGGCGGCTCTGCTCGTCGGTGTACTGGAAGGTGGGTTCCAGCGCGACGGGGTCGAAGTCCACCGCGTCCTGCGGCCGCTCCTTACCGTGGTAGCCGACGGCGAGCGACACGGCCTGCTGGTTTGTGATGGGAGCGGCCGTCTTCTCCGGCACGTTCCAGTCGTAGCCGTAGTTGCCGACGCCCAGCACCAGCTTGCGCGCGCCGACGTCGGCGATGAAGCGCTTCAGGCTCTTGTCGGTGTAGGCCAGGGAGGCGATCGGGCCGGGGACGCTCGTGTCCTCGTGCTCGTCGTAGGCCATGACGACGGCGTAGTCGCAGGGCTCGGCCAGCGCCCGGACGGCGGCGTCGTCGTCCAGACCGGGTTGGAGCGTGACGGACACCTCTCCACCGCCTGCGTGGATCTCGCCCGCGAGACGCCGCAGCCAAGGCGCGAGGCGCTCGGCCAGCTTGGCGTCCATCTCCTCGAAGTCGACCTGCAGGCCGGCGAAGCCGTTCGCCTTGACCCAGCTCGCCAGCACGTCGGCGATGGTGTCGGCGTTCTTGGGGTCGTCGAGCATGGCTCGCACGCGGGCGGCGTCGAACTTGCCACCGAAGGCGTTGCCCACCACCGGCACCACGCGCACGCCGTTGGCGTGAGCGATGGTCATGAGGTCGCGGGTGGTCTGCTTGCGATCGCTCCAGCCGGAGGTGTCGACGCTGTGGCCGTCGGCGTTCAGCTGCAGCCAGGCCGGGTAGACGTGCGTGAGGTCGTCCGCGTGGGCGCGGAACGAGGCCAGCCCCGTGTCGCGCCAGGGCGCGAAGTAGCCGCCGCGGATGTCGTCCGCGCTGCGCACCACGACGGGGGTGCGGCGACGGTGCTCCTGCTGGATGCGCTGGAGCAGCGCCTTGCGCGCGGCGGCGAGCTTGTGGTTCGGCAGGTGGCGCAGCGGCTGGGCGGGACCCTGCAGGCCCTGCAGCGTGGCGACCTCAGGCCCCCGCACCACGCTGAACAGGAAGCCGCCGAGCAGCATCAGCGACAGCAGGCCCACCAGGGCCGAGGCCAGCCGCAGGCGGCGCGCACGGCGGCCGCTGGCGTCGAGGAACACCGAGGAGGCGGGGTGGGCCATGGCTCCGTCTCTGCGCGAGGAACGCGGCGCCGTCGAGGCCTTGTCGCCGCCTCGAGGCCGGCTCCGTCAGACGGCGGGCTTGCGGCGCAGCGCCGCCGCCGCCGCGAGCTGGCATAGGAAGGCGAGCACGAAGAACGGCGTCAGCCACAGCATCGCGTGCTGCAGCGCCACCGCCGGCCCCAGGCGCGGCGTCAGCGCCTTCGAGACTACGCCGACGAAGAACGGGCCGCCGCCCAGCCCGATCAGGTTGAGGATGAACAGCAGCAACGCCCCCGACGTCCCCCGGTGCTGCGTCGGCACACCGTTCTGGATCACCGCCAGGGCGGGGGCGAGGTACATGTTGTTGAGCAGGCCCGGCCCGACGAGGAAGGCCACGGCCACCGGCCAGCTCGGCGCGTTCACCGCGCCCCACAGGAAGGGCGCCGCGCACAGGATGGCGATCCCGGGCGCCAGGGCGTAGCCGGCCGGGTCGCGCCGTCCCCACCGGTCCACGATCAGCCCGCTGGCGAAGGTGCCGGCCACGTTGGCGACGCCGGTGAACAGGGCGTACCAGAGCGCCACGTCGCCGAGATGCGCGCCCTTCACGCGGATCAGCAGCGAAGCGTTCCAGTTCAGCATGCCGTAGCCGACGAAGGCGGTGAGCCCCGCTGACACGGCGGTCAGCATCAGCACGGGCGAGCTCGCGAAGAAGCCGATGGCGCGGAACATGCCCGGCTTCTGCTCTTGCGCGGCGATCCCCGGGTCGGGGCGGGCGTCCATGGCCCCGCGCAGGGGCTCCTTGACCACGATCGGAATCAGCGGCGTCAGCAACAGCCCGACCACCCCCAGCGTCCAGAAAGCGGTGCGCCAGCCGAACGCCTGGGCGATGAAGCCGCCGCTCATGGTGCCGAACATCGACCCCAGCGGCACGCCCAGCGAGTAGATCGCCAGCGCGCGTCCCCGCCGCTCCCTGGGGAAGTAGTCGGACAGGATCGAGTACGACGGCGGCGACCCACCCGCCTCGCCCACCCCCACGCAGACGCGCGCGGCGGCCAGGCCCAGGAAGCTGGTGGCGAAGCCGCACAGGGCGGTGAACAGGCTCCAGGTCGCCGAGGCGACCGTGACGATGCGCACCCGCTTCGACCGGTCAGCCAGCGCGGCGATCGGGATGCCGCACACGGTGTAGAACAGGGCGAACATCAGCCCGGTGAGGGCGCCCAGCTGGGCGTCGTCGAGCCGCAAGTCCTTCTTCACCGATTCCTGCAGCACCGTCAGGAACTGCCGGTCGAGGAAGTTGAAGGTGTAGACCACGGCCAGAACCACGGCCACGACGTAGCCGTATCGGCTCGCGTCGGCCTCGGCGCGCGCCGGCGCCGATGCGGAGGGGGCGTCAGCCGGCAAGGGCGGCTCCGTCGGGAACGGGCGGGCGGATCCGCGCGCCTTGTGGCCCCAGCCTAGGGCGCGTCTCCTGGCGGTGGAAGGCCTGTCGGCGCGCTTCGCCGGGCGCTTTTCGCCGCCGCGATGCTCTGCTACGCCGCGCGGCCGATCGGTGGAGGATTTTCGACCATGCGGAAGATCTGGACGGGCGCCCTGGTGATGGCGGCGACCTTGGCCGTCGCCTCCGCGGCGGGCGCGACGGACTACAAGGTCGAGATGAAGAACCAGGGCGCGAACGGCGGCTTCATGGTCTACGAGCCGGCGTACCTGGAGGTGCAGCCCGGCGACACGGTCACCTTCGAGCCGACCAACCCGGGCCACAACGCCGCCTCCATCGAGGGCATGATCCCGGCGGGCGCGCAGCCGTTCGCCGGCAAGATCAACGAGGAGCTGAAGGTCACCTTCACCACGCCGGGCGCGTACGGCTACGAGTGCACGCCGCACTACAACTTCGGCATGGTGGGCCTGGTGATCGTCGGGCCCAAGCCGCCCGCCAACCTCGCCCAGGCGAAGGCGGTGGAGCATCCCGACAAGGCGCAAGCCGCTTTCGACGGCCTCTTCAAACAGGCCGCCCAGCCGTAGCGTCGCTTCGCCACGGGCCGGGGTCGCCCCGAGCGCGCTATCCTCGTTTCGACGAGGTGGTCAATGAACACGTGGGATGTCAGCCGTCGGTGTCTGCTCGCGGCCGCTGGAGCGACCGCGTGTGTCCCCGCCTGGGCCTCGGCGCAGACCGCAACGCCGCCGATCGCCCCTGACTTGCCGGGCGATCTTCAGCCGCCGCCCGCGCCGCTGACGCTGGATGAGCTGGTCCGGCTGGAGCTGGGGCAGGACGAGGCGCGGCGCATGCGGGTGCCCGTGCGCGTGAACGGCAAGGGACCCTTTCCATTCGTGGTCGACACCGGCGCGGACCGCTCGGTGATCTCCACCGAACTGGCGGCCGCTCTCCAGCTGCCGAACGCCGGCGTGGCGAACGTGAACGGCATCGCCGGCGTGCGGGTCGCGTCCTGTGCGCAGGTGGAGCGCTTGGACGCCGGCGGAGTCCGGCTGGACCGGGCGCGTCTGCCGACCTTGCCGCGCGAGGGCCTCGGCGGCTTGGGCTTGGTCGGACTCGACTGCCTGTCCGGCCAGCGGATGGAGATCGACTTCGACCGTGGCGTCATGGAGCTGCGCCGCTCGCGCGGCTTTCCGAGCGAGCCCGGCGAGATCGTGGTGCGGGGCAAGTCGCGCTTCGGCAAGCTGATCCTGGTGGACTCCAGCGCACGCCGCCAACCGATTTACGTCGTGCTCGACAGCGGAGCGCAGAACAGTCTCGGCAACGGCGCGCTCAGGGACCTGCTGACCACGAGGCGGCGTGCCGCGAAGCAACCGGACCCCGCGCGCGCGGTCGTGCTGGAGAGTGCGACGGGGCAGACCATCGACGGCTGGAGCGACGAGGCGGCCGAGCTGGTGCTGGGCGGCGTGCGCCTGCAGCGCGTGCCGGTGATCTACTCCGACCTGCACACCTTCCACCTATACGGGCTGGAGCAGGAGCCCGCGCTGATGCTGGGCATGGATGTGCTGCGCATCTTCCGCCGCGTCTGGGTCGACTTCGAGCGCCGCGAGGTCGGCTTCCTGCTGCCGCGCGATCCCCTGACTCCGCAGGTCCTGACGCTCTGACCCGAGCGGCCTGACTTGACAGACCGCCGGCGCCGCCGGTCCGCTGCGGAACGGGCAGGGAGGACGACGGCATGGGCGAGCTCACACGGCGGGCGACATGGGGCGGCGCCGCCGCGGTCGGGGCGGCGCTGGCCGGCCGGGCTGTCGCCGCCGGCGCGGTCGAGGACGGCTACCTCCACCGCTTCGTGGTACGCGACGGCGTGCGCATCCACGTGGCGGAGGCGGGGAGGGGACCGCCCGTGCTGTTCGTGCACGGCTTCCCCGACTTCTGGTGGACCTGGCGCGAGCAGATGGCCGCCCTGAGCACGACCCATCGCGTCGTCGCCATGGACCAGCGCGGCTACAACCTCTCCGACAAGCCCGCGGGAGACGCCGCTTACCGCATGCCCGAGCTTATGGCCGACGTGGGCGCGGTGATCGACTCGCTGGGCGGCCGCGCGGCGCTCGTCGGCCACGACTGGGGCGGGGCGGTGAGCTGGCAGGTGGCCGCGCGCATGCCCGACAAGGTCGAGCGCCTGGCCATCCTCAACCTGCCGCACCCCAACGGAATCTCGCGCGAGCTGGCGGTCAGCGAGGCCCAGCGACGCGCCTCCGGCTATGCGCAGGGCTTCAAGCAGCCGGGGGCCGCGGCCAAGCTGACGCCGGAGGGGCTGGCCGGCTGGGTGCGTCCCGCTGACCGGCCGCGCTACGTGGAGGCGTTCCGGCGCTCGGACTTCAACGCCATGCTGGCCTACTACCGGGCGAACTATCCGGGGCCGCCCTACACGGGCCAGCCGACGCTGACCGTCCCGATCCGCTGCCGCACGCAGGTGATCCACGGCCTCGCCGACACCGCGCTGCTCGCGCCGGCGCTGGCCGGCACGTGGGACTGGGTCGCGGCGCCGCTGGACATCCTGACCATCCCCGGCGCGGGCCACTTCGTGCAGCGCGACGCGGCCGCCGAGGTGAACCGCGCGCTCACCGCCTGGCTCGCCGCCCCGCCGCTGCGCGCCTGACGCGGACAGGGCCGCCGCGGTGATCCGCGACGGCCGTCGAGGCTCGAAGACGCCGCTCCGCCCCGGCCGGAGCCGGAGGGAGCGGCGCGTCTTAGAAGCGCGCCTGCAGCTGGATGCCGTAGGTGCGCGGGTCGAGCAGAGTGTAGGTCGAGTAGACCGCACCCGTAGAGTAGCGAACTCCGCTCTTCGTCTCGAAATCCGTACTGTTCGCTAAGTTCTGAACGTAACCAATAATCTCGAACTTGCTGTTTGGTGGCTTATACGTGACCCGCATATCGATCTCATCGCGTCCTGGCGCATAGTTGTAGCTGCGATTGAAGATCGAGCTGTACTGTCCGCTGCGGTACAGGTAGCTGAATGACGGGATCAAGTCGCCGAATTTGCCCATGTCATAGTCGTAGTTGAGGTTCAGCGACAGCTTGTGATGCGGCGACAGCGGCAGATCCTGACCCTTCAGGTTCTGACCGCGCGTGGGCAGCCCGGTGATGGGGTCGACCCCGCCCGTCGAGCTCGCCACGCCCGAGGGCCTCGCTCCCGGCTGCGTCGCCGTCGGATCGTTGGGGTCGGCCGCGCCGTTCGAGCGCGTGATGTGCGAGTCGAGGTAGCCGTAGTTGAACAGGATGTTGAGCTTGTCGATCGGCGACCAGATCGTCTCCAACTCCACGCCTTCGACGATCGAGCGCGGGATGTTGTAGAAGATCTGCGACGAGGCGCCCTGCGTCGGGATCGCCAGCGGAATCTGGGCGTTGTAGTAGACGTCGTAGAAACCGGTGACGTTGGTCTGGAACCGTGACGTCCAGTCCTTTTTCAGACCGGCCTCGAAATTGTTGATCTGCTCGGGCAAACTATAAGGCTGTGAGGCGAAGGTCAGCGCCTGGATGGTCGCGAAGCCGCCTGCCTTGTAGCCCCGGCTGTACTTGGCGTATGCGAGCGTGCGGCGGTCAGGGGTCCACTCCGCGCCGGCCGTGCCGGTCACGTCGTTCCAGCCGTCCTTCAAAACCTGCTCTTCGTAGCCGTTCGTGGGATTGAAGTAGGTGCGGATCACGCCCTGCTGTGGGGCGCCGTTGGCGGGCACGCCGGATTGCAGCTGCGTGATGTCGAACGCCGGGGCGGTCGAGCCATACCTGGCGAGATCCGTGATCGAGGGGAGGCCGTACTCGATGGCGCGCTCTTCCTCGACGCCGCTCTTCTTGTCCTGCGTATAGCGGATGCCGCCGGTGAGCTTCAACGTCGGGATCACTTTGTAATCGACCTGAGCGTAGACGGCGCGCGAGTCGATGTTGAAGAAGTAATTGTTGTGCAGGTAGTCGCCCAGAGGGTTCGCCAGCGCCGTCGTCGGCAGGCCGGCGATCCCCAGCGCGCCCGGACCTGACGGCGTACGGAGTTGCAACTGTCCCGGATCGTACACGTCCGACGGGTTTGCCGAGTTTTCGTGGTAGAAGTACAGGCCAGCAATGTACTGGAACGGACTGTCCCAAGTCGATGCGATGGTTAGTTCATGGCTGTAGAACTCTTCCTGTTCCGTATAGCTATAAACTTCGGCCGGGTTCACCGTAGCCGGAGCACACAGGCCAAACTTTGAGAGCGCGAAGCAGTTCACACCACCGCCCAGAGCGGGAATATTGGCTATGGGCAGTGCATTAGGATTGAGCGGCACCTGGTAAGACTGAACGGAAGTTCCGTCAGCGTCATAATTGTCGTAGTGATAATTGTACTTCAAGTACCCGCCAACATATTTGATGTCGAAATCGGGCGCGTGGTAAGTGAGGTGCGTACGGAACACGTCGTTGTGTGACAGCTTGTCCTTGTACTCACCGTCGTGTTGGAAGTCGCGCAGGCTGTAGCCCTGTAACACGGGGTTGCCGAACACAGGACCTTGGAAGACGGTGTTCAGACCGCCGCCGAAGCCGTAACTGGCGTTCGGGATGAGGCCGCCCCCGTTGCCGAAGTAGTTTTGCTCTGGTGGCGCCAGGGTGCCGCCGTTGGTGACGAGACCGGGAGTGGAGCGGTCGTTCCAGTGCTGCTGATCGTAGTACACCCAGAAATCGAATTTCCCGAGAGTGCCCGCGAGCTGCATCTGGTAGTAGTCGCGATCCCGGACACCATTCTCACTCGGGCCGCCGGTCAGGTTCGTGTTGTAGCCGTCGCCCTGGTAGATCTTCTCGTAGCCGAGCCGGAAGCGCAGCCAGTCGGTGAGCGGGCCGGAGACGGTGGCGGCGTAGCGCTGCAGGTCGTAGTTCCCGACCGTCACGCGGGCCTCGCCCGAATAGTCCGCGGTGGGTTGCTTAGTGATGGTGTTGAACGCGCCGGCGATCGCGTTTCGGCCGTAGAGGGTGCCCTGGGGGCCGCGCAGGATCTCCGTGCGGTCGATGAAGATCGGGTCACGGCCGGCGTCGGTGGTGGAGGTCGTGAACACCCCGTCCGTGTAGAGGGCGGTGCCGGAGTCGGCGGTGTGTACGTTGGTCAGGCGACCGATGCCGCGGATCGATACGCGGTCAAGGTTGGGCTGGTAGGTGAGGCCGGGCGTGTAGTTCGTCTGGTCGACGATGGATTGGATGCCGATCAGGTCGCGCCGCGCGGTGGTGAAGGCGGTCACGGCGACCGGCACCTGTTGCAGGCTCTGCTCGCGCTTCTCGGCTGTGACCACGATCTCGGAGACCGAGTTCGTGTCGGGCTCGCCGCCGCTCCGCCCTTGGTTGACCTGTTGCTGCGCCGCGCCCGTGGGGCTGGTGGGCGCGCCGGCGCCCACGCCCGGGGTGATCCCCGGAGGGCTGACCCCGGGCTGGCCCGCCGAACGGGCGCCCGGAGGCGGTTGCGCCGCGTCGGCGTCCGCGGCGTGCGCCGCGCCGGCGGCTATGACCCCGGCCAGCATCGTGGACACGAGCAGACTCGTCTTGAGCACCATCTGAACTTCCCCTCCCCATCGCCGCACCTCTCCGGGCGCGGCCGACGCGACGTCTTCCCCAGGACACGGACGCGGACACCGCGCGCCGCCGGCCCCGAACCGCCTTCCTCAAGTGCGGCGCCTTTGGCGGCGCCTGCGGATCAGAACCCGCTTTTCACACCTGGAAGAAAACGCGCTGTCCGCCTTCGAAAGGTGACAGCCGTTCAGGTTCATGGCGACCATGAGGCGGTTCCGCATCGGCCTCAACAGGAAAGTTTTGACCGCAAAGCGCAAGGCCCGTGACAGTGGCGTGGAGGTGACGGAGGGCGATCCGACGCAGGGCGCGCCCTGTTTTCACGTGCTAGCGAATAGCGTTCGGTCGACTGCTGTCCAGCGGACGTAGGGGTGTGCGTCTCCGACGCCCGGCGGCGTGCTCACCCAGAAGCGCCGCACGCTTCCTTCACCACCGTCGGCCAATCTGCGGCGTTCTCGTCGTAGGAGCGCCCGTGACCCTGGCCGTCCCCATGTCCCGCCGCGCGTCGGTGCGGGGCGCCGTGTCTCCGCTCGTCGGGTCGACCGCGGCATGGGCCTGGGCCGCCTCGGCCGTGCTCGCCCTGTCGCTGCTCGCCGCCGTGCTCGGACCGGCGCTGCATGGACGGCCCATGGCTCCGGAAGACGACGCCGAGTACTATCGCGTCATAGCCGCGCACATCGCGCGCACGGGCGTGTCCACATTCGACGGGCAGTCGCTCACCAACGGCTACCACCCCCTTTGGGAGGCGGTGTTGGTGCTGCAGGACCTGACGGTCGGCCCGTCGTTCCTCGTCACCCAGCTGATCGAGGTGGTGCTGGTCGTCGCCGCCTTCCCGCTGTTGCTGCGCGCGACGGGCCTGCGCTCGGCGCTCGGGACCGTGCTGTTCCTGGCGGCGTACGGGCGGTGGGTCGGCGGGCTGGCGCTCACGGGCATGGAGGTGTCCGCCCTCGTCGGCTGCGCCGCGCTCGCCGTGGCCGCGGCGGCACCGACGCAGCGGGAGGGCTGGGGGAGGGCGACGGCGCTCGGCCTGGCGGCCGCCGCCGCCGTTCTGGCGCGCATCGACGCTGCGGTGTTCGTGCTCCCGCTGGTCGCCTTCGCGCCTCTGCGGCGGAGCACGCGAGTGGGCGCGCTGCTGGTCGCGGGAGCGGTCGGGGCGGCCTACGCGGGCTACAACCTCGCCATGTTCGGGACGGCGCTGCCCCTGTCCAGCACCGTCAAGTCGCTCGGCGGCCTGCAGGTGAACCACCGCCTGCTCGACCAGCTTGCGGCGGAATGGCGCACGCAGCGCCTCGGCGCGCGCGACCTGCAGATGTTCGCCGGCCTGCTCCTGTCGCCCGTGGCGCTGGTCGCGGCGTGGAGGCGGCCGTACGCACGGGCGCTCGCCGCGGCCGCCTGCGTCGGCGGGGCGATGTTCGCCGCCAAGCTGCTGTTCGCATCGTCCTGGCGGATATGGCCCTGGTACGACTTCCCATTGCTGTTCTCGCTGACGGCCCTGGCCGCCGCCTTCGGACCGCCGGCCGAGAGGATCGCCGCCCAGTTCACCTCGCGCACGCGGCGCGAGGCGGCCCGGGTCGGTGCGGCGGCGGCGGCGGTCGCCGGCGCGATCCTGCTCGCCCTCTGCGCCAAGGCGGCCCTGGTGGTGGCGCGGCGGCCCCAGCCGACGCTGACCGACTTCGCCGCCCTGAACGCCGAGGCTGGCCGTCGCTGGGCGCCCGTCCTCAAGGCGCAGCGCGTGGCCATGGGCGACCGGGCCGGCGCGTTCGCGGCCGTCTATCCGGGGTCCGTCGTGCAGCTCGAGGGGCTGGTCAACGATCGCGAGTATCTCGCGGCGCTGAAGCGGGGCGGCGACGTGACGCTGCTCCTGTGCCGGCGGGGCGTCCGCTTCCTGCTGGCGTACCGGCCGGAGTTGGGCCCCTACCGCGTCCACCGCATGCCGGTGATGCGGCCGACGCTGACGCAGTCCGGCGGCGCGTACGTCGACCTGGATCGGGGTGACGAGCTGGCGCGGCTGCAGGACCGGTCGCTGCTGGACCTGCGCGGCGTGGACGAGGGCGACGACACCCTGGTGCTGTGGCGACTGGGCCGCTGCGCGCGCCGCCCAGCCTGACGCGCGCGGTCAGGCGCGGATCAGGCCTTCCACGGGAGCAGCGGCGGCGCTGTCGGGGAAGACCGCCGTGTCCAGGGCGCGGCGGTCCAGTCCCATATGGTCGCGCAGCACGCCCTTGAACACGGAGCGGATGTCGAGCGTGGGGGCGAGGTCGCGGTTCTCGTAGAGCTTGGCGTCCGTCAGCGTCGGCCAGTCGCCGACCAGGGCGCCGGGCCTCAGCGCACCGCCGGCCATCAGCAGGGTGGAGGCGGTGCCGTGGTCGGTGCCGCCCGTGCCGTTCACCCGGGCTGTGCGGCCGAACTCGGTGGCGACGACCACCACCGTGCGGTCCCAGGCCGGCCCCAAGCCGGCGCGCAGGCCGTCCACGGTGGCGTCGACGATGGCGAGGCGATTGGCGAGCTGGCCTTCGGCCGCGCCTTGGCCGGCGTGGGTGTCGAAGCCGTCGAGGCTCAGCACGGCCACCGCCGGGCCGTCCGGCGCGGTGAGGAAGCGGGCGGCGGTGGCGGCGAACGCCTTGGCGTCGCCGGTGCGGATCGCCGCGCCCTCCGTGAACGATTCGGCCTGCGCCTCGACCGCCAGTCCGGAAGCCAGGGCGGGGCCGAGCAGGGTGTCGGTCTTGTACAGCTCCTGCAGGGCGGTGGCGACCCGGCCGGCGTCGGCGCTCACCTTGCCGCCGGGGCTCCAGCTCTCCGCCTGCACGGGGCCGCGCAGGATCAGCGGCTGCTGCGGACCGATGGAGAGCGCCTTCACGCGCCGGCCGACCGGCTGGACGCCGAGGGCGCGGTTCAGCCAGCCGGTGGTGGCGCCGTAGAGGTGCGCGCCGCCAGACTCGAGCATGTCCTGCGCCTCGAAGTGGCTGCGCACGCGCTCGGGGATGGCGACGGCGGGGGCGAAGCGGGCCTGGCCGGCGGCGTGCAGGGCGGACAGCGCCTGCAGCTTGGGGTGCAGGCCGAAGTCGCCGTCCAGCGCCAACGCCTGCTCGCGGTGGATGGCGATGGGCCCGCGCAGGCCGGCGTAGGCCTGGTCGCCCGTGGGAACTGTGACCGACAGGCCGTCCATGGCCCCACGGCAGACGATCACCACCAGCTTGCGGTCGCCGGCCCCCTGCAGCGGACCCTGAGCGCGAGCGGCGGCTCCGCCCATGAGGGTGAGCGTCAGGGCGCCGCCGAGGGCGAGCGCCTGGCGGCGGGAGTGGATGTGGGGCGCGTGCGACATCGGGTGCTCCTCAGCGACGCTGGAATTCTGGGCTCATCAACAGGATGGCGAAGGCTTCGGGCCGGGTCTCCGCGCGGGCCAGGGCGGTGGCCGTGGCCGGCTGCAGCCTCGCGCCCAGGACCTCGCGCCCCAGGTCGACGGGCGGCTCGGCCGGGACGTGCTGGGCGGCGAAGCCGCGAGACCAAGTCAGTCGCTTGATCACCGCGTCGGGCGCGCCCCACTCGGCCGCCTGGTCCGACCAGCCGTTCGGCTGCGGCGCGCCGAATGGACGCTGGCCCATGAGCGTCAGCGGCTGCAGCACCTCGCGCGGGGCGAGGGTCGGCTGGGCGGCCGCGGCGCGCCAGGCGGAGACCTGGAACTCGTAGGGCGTCTTCAGCTTGCGGGCGGTGGGCGTCCACATCTCGGGCGCATCGACCAGCGCCAGCGCGACGAGGCCGAGGTCGCCGCCCGTGCGCCGCCAAGTCGCCTCAAGTCGCGCGACCAGCGCCGGGTCGGGCTCGTCCGCCAGGAAGTGCGTCGCGAGCTTGCGGGCGATGCGCCGGGCGGTGCGCGGGTCGACGGCCAGGTCGTCGATGATGGCGCGCGCCTGGCCCACGTCCGACTGGCGGTAGGTGCGGCCCATCACCGTGCGCGGGCCCGGCTCGTGGTAGCCCTCGCGGAACACCACGCGCCCGAGCTCGGCGTCGCGCGCTTGGCCGTCGCCGACGGAGAGGCCGGTGAGGGCGCGGGCGAACTCGGTGACGTCGGCCTGCGTGTACCCGGCGTCCGCGCCCACCGAGTGCAGCTCCAGCACCTCGCGCGCGAGGTTCTCGTTCAGTCCGGGGCCGGCGCGGGGGGCGCGGACGGCGGCGCGCTGCACGGCGGGGCTGTTGGGACCCACCGACCGGGTCTGGTCGAGGTAGGCCATCATGCCGGGGTGAGTGGTGGAGGCGAACAGGAGGTCGGAGAAGCGTCCGAACACGTGCGGGCGGATCGCCTCGCGCTCGAACAGGGGCGCGAGCACGCGCACCTCCTCGCTCTTGGCGGCGACGGTGAAATGGTTGGACCAGAACAGCGCCCAGCGCTCGCGGAAGCCGGCGGGGGTGGAGGCGGCGAGCTGGAAGCGGGCCAGGATCTCCGCGTCGGTCTCCTGGTTGAGCCCCCGGGCCAGATCGCGGCGGCGCAGCATGAACTCGCTCACCGGCTTGGCGTCGGTCGCCGGAATGGCGACCATCCCGGCCTGCGCCGGGGTCGACGTCATCATCAAGGACAGGGACGACACTGGCGGCTGGGGCGCCGTCGGAAGCGCCGCGGCGCCGCGTCCGCCCGTCTCCACGCGCAGGCGGCCGATCTCCTGGCGGTAGGTGCGCAGGTCGGCGTAGCGGGCGGCGCTGTCGGGCCAGGTTCCCACGGGCGCGTCGGCGCCCTCGCGGCGCACCTGCGCCCTCAGCCAGCCGCGCGGATCGGAGGCGGCGGCCTCGATCTCGCCTGGGCGCGCGCCCAGGCCGAAGCGGGTGACGGAGATGGACGCCTTCAGTTTCGGATCGGACATGGTCGACCTCCGACCACCGACGGTAACGGCGGAAGACGGCGAGGGTAGGTCGACAACCTGAACCGCGCCTGACAGATCGTCGCGCCGCATCCCGCGTCCGAGATCAGGAGACCTGCATGCGCGTGGACGGTCGCGAGCGCCGCACCATCTGGGACGAGGACGGCCTTGTGCGCGTCATCGACCAGACGCGCCTGCCGCACGCCTTCGAGGTGCTGGAGCTCGCCACCCGCGCAGACGCCGAGCGCGCCATCCGCGACATGGTCGTCCGCGGCGCGCCGCTGATCGGGGTCGCCGCCGCCTACGGGATGGCGACGGCCATGCGCGAGGACCCGTCCGATGCGGGCTTGGCCGAAGCCGTGGCCGGGCTCGCCGCCACCCGGCCGACGGCGGTCAATCTGCGCTGGGCGCTCGACCGCGTGCGCGCCCGCCTCGCGCCCGCCGCGCCCGGAGATCGCGCCGGCCTCGCCCTCGCCGAGGCGCGGGCCATGGCGGAGGAAGACGTGGCCACCTGCGAGGCGCTGGGCGACCACGGGCACGCCGCCTTCGCGGAGCTGGCGGCGCGGGGCGGCCGCGAGCGGCTGGAGGTGCTGACGCACTGCAACGCCGGGTGGCTCGCCACGGTGGATTGGGGCACGGCGCTAGCGCCTGTCTACAAGGCGCATCGGGCGGGCCTGCCCGTGCACGTGTGGGTGGACGAGACGCGGCCGCGCAACCAGGGCGCCGGCCTCACCGCCTGGGAGCTCGGCCGCGAGGGCGTGCCGCACACGGTGATCGTCGACAACGCCGGCGGCCACCTGATGCAGCACGGTCGCGTCGACCTCGTGATCGTGGGCAGCGACCGCACCACGCGCACGGGCGACGTCTGCAACAAGGTGGGCACCTACCTCAAGGCGCTGGCCGCGCAGGACAACGACGTGCCCTTCTTCGCCGCCCTGCCGGGCTCGACGGTGGACTGGCGCCTGTCCGACGGCGTCCGCGAGATCCCCATCGAGGAGCGCGGCGCCCGCGAGGTGACGCACATGACGGGCCTCACCGGCGACGGCCGGGTGGAGACCGTGCGCGTGACGCCCGAAGGCAGCGCGGCGGCCAACTGGTCCTTCGACGTCACGCCCGCGCGCCTGGTCACGGGCGGCCTGATCACCGAGCGCGGCGTGGCTCCGGCCAGCGCCGCCGGGCTCGCGTCCCTGTTCCCCGAGCACGCGGCGGACGAGGCCGCCTGACGCCCGGCGCATCTGCTGCTAAGCTCGACGCCTCAGCAGGAGCCGCCCATGCGACCCGTCGCCGTCCTCGCCGCCGTATCCGCCGCCGTCCTCGCCGCCTCCGCCTGGGCGCAGACGCCCGCCGCGCCCGGGCCAGACCCGGCGTGGAAGACGCCGGAGGTGATCGCCTTCACCGGCGTGAAGCCCGGCGACCGCGTCGCCGACATCGTCGGCGGCCGCTTCACGGGCGCCCTGGCCCGCGCCGCCGGCCCGACGGGCAAGGTCTACGCCGTCGAGACGGCGGAGGTGGTCAAGGTGCATCCCGAGGTCATGGGCAAGATGCAGGCGCTCGCCGTCGCGCAGCCCAACGTGGTCGTCAGCGCCGACCCGGTCTCCACGCCGCTGCCGCCCGGCCTCGACGTGGTCTTCATCCGCCAGAACTACCATGACCTGTACGACAAGTTCATGGGCCCGGCCGACGTCGCCTCCTTCAACCGCGCGGTGTACGCCGCGCTGAAGCCGGGCGGCGCCTACGTGATCCTCGACCACGCCGCCGCGCCCGGCTCCGGCCTCGCCGCCACCGAGACGCTGCACCGGATCGACCCGGAGCGGGTCAAGGCCGACCTGAGCGCCGCGGGCTTCAAACTGGAGGCGCAGAGCGCCATCCTGGCCAACCCCGCCGACGACCACACGCAGATCGTCTTTGCGTCCGGCCTGCGCAATCACACCGACCAGTTCCTGTTCCGCTTCCGCAAGCCGGCCTGACGCCGGGCGCGGGCTGGGCTAGAGGGCGGCGCATGCCGTCCCTCTGGTCCGACGCCGACGCCCAGGCCGCCGTGGAGCGCTACGCCGCGCAGGGCGTCAGCGAAGACGTAGCGCTGCGCACCTACTCCGCCCGCCTCCTGGGCCGCGACCCGGCGCTGGTGATGCACGGCGGCGGCAACACCAGCGTCAAGACCACCGCGCGCGACCTGTTCGGCGACGAGGTCGAGGTGCTGTGCGTCAAGGGCTCCGGCTGGGACCTCGCGACCATCGAGCCCGCCGGCCACCCCGCCGTGCGGCTCGCGCCGCTGCATGCGCTGCGGCGGCTGCAGGCCCTGTCCGACGAGGACATGGTCAACGCGCAGCGGCTAAACCTGCTGGACAGCGCCGCGCCGAACCCTAGCGTGGAGACCCTGCTCCACGCCTACCTGCCGCACCGTTTCGTCGACCATACTCATGCGGTGGCCGTCTGCGCCCTGGTCGACCAACCCGACGCCGAGGCCCTGGCGCGCGAGGTGTGGGGCGGCCGCGTGGCCTGCGTGCCCTACGTCATGCCGGGTTTCCAGCTGGCCAAAGCGGCCGCCGAGGTGTGGGAGGCGAACCCGCACGTCGAAGGGCTGATGCTGTTGAAGCACGGCGTCTTCAGCTTCGGCGACACCGCGCGCGAGAGCTACGAGCGGATGGTGTCGCTCGTGGAGGCGGCGCAGCGCTTCGTCGGCGCCCGCGCGCCCGAACTCGCCACGATCGCGCTCCCTGCGCCGCGGACCTCGTCGCCGGCCGAAGCCGCGGCGGTGCTGCCGGTGCTGCGCGGCGCGCTCGCCCGCGCGGGTGAGGAGGCGGGCGCGCCCGAGCGCTGGGTGCTGGATTTGCGGAGCGGGCCGGAGGTGCGACGGCTGGTCGACGCGCCCGATCTGCCGGAACTCGCGCGACGTGGCGTGTCGACGCCGGACCACGTGATCCGCGTGAAGGCGGGACCCGTCGTCCTGCCCGCCGTGGGCGCGCCGGGCTGGCGCGAGGCGGCCGACGCCGCCCTGGCCGCCTTCGCCGCCGACTACGGCGCCTACTTCGCGCGCCAGAACGTGCGCGTCGGCGGCGCGCGCCGGATGCTCGATCCGCTGCC
>CAXTBN010000011.1:28669-53113 GCA_964242895.1 uncultured Caulobacteraceae bacterium
GTGGTCGTGGTCACGGGCGCCGGCGGGGCGATCGGTGCGGCCACGGCGCGCGCCTTTGCGGCGGAGGGCGCGGAGGTGGCGCTCCTGGACCTGGACGGCTCCGCCGCTGACGCCGCCGCCCGCGTGATCGGCGCCGCCGCGCTGCCGCTCGCCTGCGACGTGACGCACTCCGCCTCCGTGCGCGCCGCGTTCGACGCGGTCGCTTCGCGCTTCGGCGGGGTGGACGTGCTTGTGTCCAACGCCGGCTCGGCGGTGACGGGCGCCATGGCCGACCTGCCCGAGGCCGAGCTGCGCCGCTCGTTCGAGCTGAACTTCTTCGCCCACCAGGCGGTGGCTCAGGCCGCGACGGCGGTGCTTCGCCGGCAGGGACGGGGAGGGTGCCTGCTGTTCAACGCGAGCAAGCAGGCGGTGAACCCGGGTCCGGACTTCGGGGCGTACGGCACGGCCAAGGCGGCGCTGCTGGCGCTGGTGCGGCAGTACGCGCTGGAGCTCGGGGCGGAGGGCGTGCGCGTCAACGCGGTCAACGCCGACCGCATCCGCTCGGGCCTGCTGACGCCCGAGATGATCGCCGCGCGCGCCGCCAGCCGTGGGCTGAGCCAAGCCGACTACATGGGCGGCAATCTCCTTCGCCGCGAAGTGACGGCCGACGACGTGGCGCAGGCTTTCTTGGCCGCGGCGCTGGCCCGCGCGACCACGGGCGACGTCACCACCGTGGACGGCGGCAACGTCGCAGCCATGATGCGGTGAGCGGCGACACGGGCCTCGGCGCGCTCCTGGCGGATCGCGCCACAACGTGGGCCGCGGAGCACGGGCCGGCACTGGTGGTCGGCGTCTCGGGCCCACAGGGCTCGGGCAAGACCACGGCCTGCGCCGACGCTGCGGCTCGGCTGGAGAGCCGGGGCCTGCGCACCGCCGTGCTGGCGCTGGACGACCTCTACCTGCCCCGCCGCGACCGCGAGCGCCTGGCGCACGAGGTGCACCCGCTTCTGCTCACTCGCGGCCCACCCGGCACGCACGACGCCGCGCTAGGCTTGCGCCTGCTCGACGCGATGCGCGAAGGCGGCGCCGTCGCGCTGCCGCGCTTCAGCAAGGCGGCGGACGACCGGTTGCGGGAGACGGCCTCGTTCAAAGGTCTGGCCGATGTGGTGCTGTTCGAGGGCTGGTGCGTCGGCGTGCGCCCACAGGGACCGGAGCGCCTCGCGCGCGCCTTCAACGGACTGGAGCGCGAGCATGACGCCCGCGGCGTCTGGAGGCGCCACGTCGACGGCGAACTCGTCGGCGCCTACCGCGACCTCTGGCGCCGGTTGGACCGGCTGGTGTTGCTGCTCGCGCCCAGCTGGCCGACCGTTTGCGCATGGCGAGCGCAGGCGGAGGATGAGCTGCGCGCCGGCACGGAAGGCGGCATGACTCCCGCCGAGCTCGCCCGCTTCATGGGCTGCTACGAACGGTTGACGCTCTGGGCGGCGGAGGACCTGCCCGGCCGCGCCGATCTCGTCGTCCGGCTGGCGGAGGATCGACGGCCGCTGAACGCCGACGACCTCTCCGCCTGAGCCTCAGGCGAGCTGCTTCAGCATGTAGTCGGCCCCGGAAACCTCGACCCCCGCGCCCTCCTCCACGTTCAGGCTCTCCACCACGCCGTCGTTGACGATCATGGAGTAGCGCTTGGAGCGCGCGCCCATGCCGAACTTGGCGAAGTCGGCGTCCAGCCCGACGGCGCGGGCGAAGTCGCCGTTGCCGTCGGCGAGCATGGTGATGTCGTCGGAACCGGACTGCTTGTTCCAGGCGGCGAGCACGAACACGTCGTTGGTCGAGGTGCAGGCGATCGCGTCGACGCCGTGCTTCCTAAGCTCCTGCGCGCGCTCGGCGAAGCCGGGCAGGTGGCGGGCGTCGCAGGTGGGCGTGAAGGCGCCCGGCACGGCGAACAGGGCCACGCGCTTGCCCTTGAACACGTCGTCGGTGGAGACCGGCTGCGGACCGTTCTTGGTGGGGGTCATGAAGTTGGCTTGCGGCAGGTGCTGGCCGACGGCGATGGTCATGGAAGGCTCCGGAAGGCGTGCGGGCGCGGGACCCGGCCCGGGCGGATAGGCGGCGGGAGCGGCAACCGCAAGCCGGCTCGCGGCTTGTGCTAGCGACGGCCCACCCCGACACGAATGCCCCGATGGACGCCACAGACGCCGATTTCGACCCCGCGGCCGCGCTCGCCGGCCGCCTGCTGATCGCCATGCCGGGCATCGGCGATCCGCGCTTCGAACGCGCGGTCATCCTCATGGTCAGCCACTCCGAGGACGAGGCGATGGGCGTCACGGTGAACCACCCGCTCGAGGGGCTCGCGCTTTCCACCTTGCTCGAACGACTGGGCGTCAAGGGGCGGGCGAACTCGGAACGCTCGGTGCTGGTCGGCGGCCCCGTCGAGCGCGAGCGCGGCTTCGTGCTGCACACCGACGACTACGTCACGGCGGGAGGCACGGTGCCGGTCGGCGAAGGCCTCTGCATGACCGCCACGCGCGAGGTGCTGGAGCACATGGACGCGCCCGAGGGTCCCCGGCGCGCGGTGCTGGCGCTCGGTCACGCGGGCTGGAGTCCGGGCCAGCTCGAGCAGGAGCTGCGCGACAACGTCTGGCTGATCGCCGAGCCCGACGAGGCCATCATCTTCGACGACGACCACGGCACCAAATGGGCCCGCGCCCTGGCCAAGATCGGTGTCGCAGCCGACCGCCTGTCGTCCGTCGCCGGCACGGCCTGACCCGCGACGGAGGTCGGCGGTCGCGGCGGTTGCGCCGCGGCGGCGCGCTGACTAGACCGCGCACCTCTCCCGAACGGACGCCTCATGGACCGGATCGCCATCGTCGGGGGCTCGCGCCTCCATGGCGAGATCCCCATCAGCGGCGCCAAGAACTCCGCCATAAAGCTGATGGCCGCGGCCCTGCTCACCGAGGGGCCCGTGCGGCTCACCAACATGCCGCGGCTGGCCGACACGCGGCAGCTCGGTCGTCTGATGCAGCGGCTCGGGACGGAGATCACGGAGACCGACGGGCCGGACGGTCAGGAGAGCGTGCTGCACACGCGCGAGATCGTGTCGGCTTTCGCGCCCTACGACCTGGTGCGGCGCATGCGGGCCTCGTTCAACGTGCTCGGCCCGCTGCTGGCGCGCACGGGCCACGCCAAGGTGAGCCTGCCCGGCGGCTGCACCATCGGCGCACGCCCCGTCGACCTGCACCTCAAGGCGCTCGAGGCGCTGGGCGCGACCATCGACCTGCATGAGGGGTATGTCTTCGCCACCGCGCCGCGGGGCCTGCGGGGCGGACGGGTCGCCTTCCCCTTCGTCTCGGTGGGGGCGACCGAGCATGCGCTCCTGGCCGCCGTGCTCGCCCGCGGCGAGACCGTGCTTGAGAACGCCGCCTGCGAGCCGGAGATCGGCGACCTCGCCGCCTGCCTCAACGCCATGGGGGCCAGGGTCGAGGGCGCGGGCACGTCCACGATCAGCGTCACCGGCGTCGACGCCCTGCGCGGGACCGACCACCCGGTGATCTCCGACCGCATCGAGGCCGGCACCTACGCCGTCGCGGCCGCCATGGCCGGCGGCGAGGTGCGGCTGACCCGCACTGACCCGGCGTTGATCGAGGCGCTCCTCGCCAAGCTGGAGGAGGCGGGCGCGGGCGTCGAGCGCACCGTCGACGGCGCGGTGATCCGCCGCGACGGCGCGCGGCTCAAGGCGGTCGATCTGACCACCGACCCCTACCCCGGCTTCGCCACTGACCTGCAGGCGCAGTACATGGCGCTGATGACGCTGGCCGAGGGCGAGAGTGTCGTGCGCGAGACCATCTTCGAGAACCGCTTCATGCACGCGCCCGAATTGACCCGACTGGGCGCGGAGATCGCCGTCCACGGCGGCGAGGCGCGCGTCACCGGCGTCGACTCCCTGCGCGGCGCCCAGGTGATGGCCACCGACCTGCGCGCCTCCGTCAGCCTGGTGATCGCCGCGCTGGCGGCGGAGGGACGAACCGTGGTCAACCGCGTCTACCATCTCGACCGAGGCTTCGAGCGCCTGGAAGAGAAGCTGAACGCGTGCGGCGCGGACGTCACCCGCCTGCACGGCGATGGCGAGCCCGAGGACGAGGACTGAATGGCCGAGAAGCTCAAGCTCCTGGCGCAGGACGCCGACGACCTCGTGATGCTCTCCGCCGCCCTGCAGGACGCCGAGGTCAAGCTCGCCGACATCAGCTACGCCCCCGCCGCGCGCACCGTCACCTTTCCGCTGACGCGCTACCGCTGGGAGGCGGACGGCAAGGAGCAGGTCTCCTGCGCCGTGCAGTTCGGCGACGTGTTGAGCGTCAAGGCGCGCGGGCTGGACCGTGACAAGACCTGCAGCCTCATGCTGCTGGAGTTCATGGCGAACGCCGAGCCGCCCGGGGGATCGCTGCTGCTGGTGTTCGCCGGTTGCGGCGAGCTCAAGGTCGAGGTGGAGTGCGTCGACGCCGCGCTGGCCGACCTCTCCGACCCCTGGCCCGCCGAGACCCACCCCGACCACGGCGTGGAGGAGCTGGACGCCTGATGGCGCGCCGCTTCGACGCGTCCGCGCCCGGCTTCGCCGAGGCCTGGGCCGCCTTCCTCGACGAGCGCCGCGGCGCGCCCGCCGACGTGGACGCAGCCGTGGCCGAGATCATCGCCCGGGTGCGCGACGAGGGCGCGCCCGCGCTCCTTGACTACGCCCGCCGCTTCGACGGCGTGGAGCTGGACGAGGCCTCGCTCCGCGTCACGCCGGAGGAGGTGGAGGCGGGCGCCGCCCGCTGCCCCGTCGAGGTGCGCGAGGCGCTCGCCTTCGCCGCCGAGCGCATCCGCACCTATCACGAGCGCCAGCGGCCCGCCGACGCCGGCTGGACCGACGAGGCGGGCGTGCGCCTCGGCTGGCGCTGGACGCCGCTCGACTCGGTGGGCGTCTACGTGCCGGGCGGCCGCGCCTCCTACCCGTCGAGCCTGCTGATGAACGTGGTGCCGGCCGTGGCGGCGGGCGTCGGGCGGATCGCCATGGTCACCCCGCCCGGCCGACTCGAACCCGCGGTGATGGCCGCCGCCCAGGTGGCGGGCGTGAGCGAGATCTGGCGCGTCGGCGGCGCGCAGGCCTGCGCGGCGCTCGCCTACGGCTGCGGGCCGATCGCGGGCGTGGACAAGATCGTCGGGCCCGGCAACGCCTACGTCTCCGCCGCCAAGCGCCGGCTCTACGGGGTGGTGGGCATCGACGCCCTGGCCGGCCCGTCGGAGATCCTGGTCGTCGCCGACGGCGACAACGAACCGGACTGGATCGCCGCCGACCTCCTCTCCCAGGCCGAGCACGACCCCGACGCCCAGGCGATCCTGATCACCGACGACCCCGCCTTCGCCGCCCGCGTCGAAGCCGCCGTCGAGGCGATGCTCTCCACTCTGGCCACCGAGGCGGTCGCGCGGGTCTCTTGGGAGCGGCACGGGGCGGTGGTGATCGCTTCGCTCGACGCCACCCCGCCACTAGTGGACTCGGTCGCTCCCGAGCACGCGGAGTTCGCCGTCACCGATCCGCAGGCGCTGGCCGACCGCGTGCGCCACGCGGGCGCCCTCTTCCTCGGTCGTTGGACGCCGGAGGCGCTGGGCGACTACGTGGCCGGCTCCAATCACGTGCTGCCCACCAGCCGGGCCGCGCGGTTCTCGTCGGGCCTGTCGATCTACGACTTCCTGAAGCGCACCTCGATCCTGCACGCCTCGCGAGAGGCGATGGAGCGGCTCGGGCCGGCGACCGTGGCCCTCGCCGACGCCGAGGGCCTGCCCGCCCACAGCCGCTCGGCCGCACTCCGCCTAGGCCAAGGAGCGGGGGGCGGCGGGCGATGAGCGACGCGGCCGGGGACGAAGGCGACCACCGCCTCGCCGCGGTCGAGATCGACCCGCAGAGCCTGGGCGCCGCCACCCCCGACCAGGAGCACGAGCGGGAGGTCGCGGTGTTCGATCTCCTGGAGGAGAACAGCTTCCGCCCCGAGGGCGCCGACCGCGGGCCTTACGCGCTGAAGCTCTCCAGCGTCGACGGCCGCCTGTGCTTCGACGTCAGGGGCCCCGGCTTCGAGCGCCGCCACCTGCTGTCGCTGACGCCCGTGCGCGCGATCATCAAAGACTACTTCATGGTCTGCGACAGCTACTACGCGGCCATTCGCGGGGCGACGCACCAGCAGATCGAGGCCTTGGACATGGGCCGACGCGGCCTGCACAACGACGGCAGCGAGCGCCTGCGCGAGCGCCTCGCCGGCAAGATCGAGGTCGATTTCCCCACCGCTCGACGTCTCTTCACCCTGGTCTGCGCCCTCTACCGACGTGTCTGACGCGTCGACGGCGGAGGGCCCGCCCGGCGCCGTGCTCTTCGCCTGCACCCAGAACCGCGTGCGCAGTCCCATGGCCGCCGCCCTGATGCGTCGCCGCTTCGCCCGGACCACCTTCGTCGACAGCTGCGGACTCAAGCCCGGCGAGGAGATCGATCCCTTCGCAGCCTCCGTGCTCGACGAACTGGGCCTCGACGCCGCCGCTCACCTTCCAAAGGGCTTCGGCGATCTGGAGGACTCCTCCTACGACGTGGTCGTCACCCTGAGCCCCGAGGCCCACCACCGCGCCCTGGAGTGGACGCGACACATGGCCTGCGAGGTCGAGTACTGGCCCACCCACGATCCCACCGTCGCCGAGGGGTCGCGCGACCAGCGCATGGAGGCCTACCGCCAGGTGCGCGACGGGCTGGACGCGCGCATCCTGCAGCGCTTCGGCCGGGCGTCGACCTTCGGCGGTTGATCGACTATGCCCGCTCCCATGACCCCTCGGCTGGTGCTGGCCAGCGCCAGCCCGCGCCGTCTGCAGCTCCTGGCGCAGATCGGCGTCATCCCCGACGCGGTCGCGCCCGCCGACCTCGACGAGACGCCGCGCCCTGGCGAGCTCCCCCGCCTTCACGCCGCCCGCCTGGCGCGGGAGAAGGCCGTCGCCGTCGCCGCGCTGCATCCCGGCGCGTTCGTGCTCGCGGCCGACACGGTGGTCGCCATCGGCCGTCGCATCCTCCCCAAAGCGGCCGACGCCGGCGAGGTGCGCCGCTGCCTCGCGCTCCTCTCCGGCCGCGCGCACCGCGTGACCACCGCCGTCGCCCTCGCCGGCCCCGACGGGCGGGTGAGCACGCGCGAGGTGGAGAGCCGCCTGCACGTCAAGCGGCTCACGGCCGAAGAGATCGACGCCTACGCCGAGGGCGGGGAGGGGATCGGCAAGGCGGGCGGCTACGCCATCCAGGGCCGCGCGGGCGCCTTCGTAATCGCCCTGAACGGCTCCTACTCCGCCGTGGTCGGCCTACCGCTGTACGAGACGCGCGCCCTGCTCCTGGGCCGCGGCTGGGCCGCCCCGTGAGCGCGCCCCGGTGAGCACGGTCGCGGGCGTCCGCCGCCTGCTCCTCGACGAGGCGCCCGGCGAGCGGCGTGGCGTGGTGCTCCTCGACGGCCGCCCCGAACGCCTGCTGATCGCGCGCGACGGCGAGGGCCCGGCCGCCCCGCTCGGCGCCCGCTATGTCGGCAGGGTGACGGCGCTCGCGGGCGACCGCGCCTTCGTCGCCCTGCCGGGGGGACCGGACGGCGTGATGCGCACGTCGCCCACTGCGGCCCGCGCCGTCGAAGGCGCCGTCGTCGAGGTCGAGGTCGCCGCCGAGGCCTACGCCGAGAAGGGACCGCGCCTTATTTGGCTCGGGGCGGGGGCGGGGGCGCCGCGCCTCCTCGCCGCCGCCTCCGACATCCTCTCGCGCCTGCAGGCGTTCGCCCCGGATGCGGAGCTGGAGCGCGGGGCCGGAGCCCGCGAGGGGGCCGACTTCGCCGAGGAGGCGGCGCTCGCCGTCACGCACCGCTTCCGCGGCGGCCTGACGCTCCACGTCGAGCCGACGCGCGCGCTCACGGCGGTGGACGTCGACCTCGCCCCAGGCATGGCGGCCGGCGCGCGCCGCGGGCGCGAAGCGAACCTCTCCGCCATCCGCCACGCCGTGCGCCTGCTTCGGCTCAAGGCGCTCGCCGGCGCCGCCGTGGTCGATCTCGCCGGCCTGCCCGTTTCCGACGACCGCGGTGTCCTGCGCGCCGAGGCCGAGCGCGCCCTGGCGGCCGATGGTCCGGACGCCGCGGCCGACTGGCCCGACCGCTTCGGTCTGCTGGCCCTGGCGCGGCCCCGCCGCGAGCGTCCGGTCGCCGCCGTACTGCTCGGTCCCGATGGCCGCCCCTCGCCGCGCACCATCGCCCAGCGCCTCGTGCGCGAGCTGGAGCGCGCCGCGGCGTCCGAGCCCGGCTCACGCTGGATCGTCGCCGCGCCGGCCGCCGTGGCCGCGGCGCTCGCGCCGCTCCTGCCCAGGCTCGGCCCGCGCTTCGCCCTGCATAAACTGGCGGAGGGCGCCGGCGAGGCCCACATCCGCCCCGCGTGACCGACTCCCGAACCTGCCCGACCTGCGGCGAGCCCGCCGTCCACGCGCACCGGCCGTTCTGCGCGGCGCGCTGCGCGGAGGTGGACCTGCAGCGCTGGTTCAGCGGTCGATACGCGGTGCCCGGGCCATCCGCGGGCGACGAGGACGAGGACTGATCCGACCCGGCGTGGTGCTGGACAGCCCGCGCCGCCCTCGGCTATGTCGCCGCCTCCGCCACGGCGCGGGCCTGGGTAGCTCAGTTGGTAGAGCAGCGGATTGAAAATCCGCGTGTCGGTGGTTCGAATCCGCCCCCAGGCACCATTCCCCTCCATCCCTCATTCCGCGAAAGCCGTGGTCACGCGCATGGTTCTTGCCCCGTCGTCGTGCTGCGGCGCAAGAACATGCCCTTGTGCACTGCACAACACCGGTGTGTGTGGCGGAAATTCCTTGACGCCGCGGGAGGCCCCGGTCATGGGTTTGGCCGCCGCAATTCTAAATGCGCGGTAAGGGTTCGGGCGTCTTCAAGGCGTTGCGGGCCTCGCCGGTCGAGGCGGGATGGCGCCACAGAGCCCTCCGGGTCGACGGTGAAGTGATTTCGGGGTGGAGACGCTCTGGCGCGACGACCCTTGGGCCCAACGTGCTTGATCAACCAGGAACTGGCTGAAGATGCTGGATAAACGAACCACCCCGATGCTCGCTGCGCTGGGCGCTGTCGCGCTGCTGGCCGTGAGCGCGCCCGCCATGGCGCAAGCGCCGGCGGCGTCGAACACGACGACCACGACGTCCTCCACCGACACCGCAGCCCCGGCCGCTGCGCCGGCCGCCGCCGACACTCCCGCCGCCGCGGGCGGCGACGCCGCCCCGGGTCAGACCGCGAAGAAGTCGTCGCACGGCGCCGTGCAGATGTTCATCGACGCGACGCCCGTGCCGAAGACCGTGATGATCGGTCTCCTGCTGGCCTCGGTGTTCACCTGGACGCTGCTGATCATCAAGATCTTCGAGTTCAGCTCGCTGAACAAGTCGACCAACAAGTTCCTGGAAGAGTTCCGCGGCGCCCGCTCCATCGCCGACATCAACCGCATCTCCACGCAGGAGGAGTTCGAGGGCAACCCGATGGCCGACATGGCCGCCGCAGCCTCGGGCGAAGTGGAGCTGTCGCGTCAGGCGGGCCTGCAGGTCTCCGGTGAGAACCGCGGCTCCACCATCGACCGCGCCAACGCCGCCGTGGCCGCCGTGCAGGCGGGGCTCGGCAAGCGCCTCTCCTCCGGCATGCAGTTCCTGGCCTCCGTCGGATCGTCCGGTCCGTTCATCGGGCTGTTCGGCACCGTGTATGGCATCATGAACAGCTTCATCGGCATCGCCGACACGGGCACGACCAACCTGGCCGCCGTGGCCCCCGGCATCGCCGAGGCCCTGCTCGCCACCGGCATCGGCCTGTTCGCCGCCATCCCCTCGGTGATCTTCTACAACTACTTCCAGACTCGCATCTCCGCCTATGGCACGCGTACGGAAGGGTTCGTGGCCGAGCTGATGAACGCCATCTCGCGCCAGCTCGACAAGGGAGCGTAACACCCCATGGCAGCCAAGCTCGCAGGGCCTGGCGGCGGCGGCAAGTATCACGTCGAGGCGAACAGCGAGATCAACGTCACGCCGTTTGTCGACGTGATGCTGGTCCTCCTGATCATCTTCATGGTGGCGGCTCCGCTGGCCGTGTCGAAGATCAAGGTTGACCTGCCAGTCGCCAACGCCCCGGATACTCCCAATCCGCCGAAGCCCTTCAACATCTCCATGAAGCCGGACGGCTCGACCTACCTTCAGGACCAGCCGACAACGCCCGAGACGGTGGGGGCGGACCTGAAGAAGTTGATCGGCACCAGAAACCCGGACAAAGAGCGGATCTTCATCCGCGGCGACAAGGACGTGATGTACGGCGACTTCACCAAGGTGATGGCCAGCCTGCAGGACAACGGGTTCTACTCGGTGGCTCTGGTGGGTGAGGACAAGGCGGGCGTGGGAGGGCATAAGAAGCGATGAGCGACGCTCCCCCCGTCCACCGCTACGACCCGCTCACCGACGAGCGCCCGCGCCGCAAGGGGCTGTCGCAGAGCTCGGTCATCGGAATCGTGGTCGCAGGCCTGCTCCACGCCGGGCTGTTCTTCTGGATCTACAAGACCAAGTTCGAAGTGAAGCCTTACGAGGCTCCGCCGGACGAGGCGATCAAGATCGAGGCCCCTCCGCCCCCGCCACCGCCGCCGCCTCCGCCGCCTCCGCCGCCCCCGTCGGCCAAGCCACCGCCGCCGATCGCGCCGCGGGCGACGCCGCCGCCGCCGCTGAACGTCGCACCTCCGCCGCCGCTGAACATCGCGCCGGTGAAGGTCCCCCTGCCGGAGACGCCCGCGCCGCCGCAACCGACGCCTCCGGCCCCTCCGACTCTACCCGCGCCGCCGGCGCTTCCTCCGCCACCTTCGGTGATCACCAACCCGCAGTTCGACCGCAAGCCGAGCGCGGATGACATGGCCACTTACTATCCGGAGCGTGCGCTTCGCGTGGGCAAGGAGGGGTCGGCTCGGATGACGTGTACGGTGACGGCCAAGGGCACGCTGGTCGGCTGTCGCGTGATCAGCGAGACTCCTGAAGACTTCGACTTCGGTGGTGCGGCTCTGAAGCTGTCCAAACTCTTCAAGCTCAAGCCGAAGACGATCGATGGGCAGTCGGTGGACGGAGGAACATACTCCTTCTCACTCAAGTTCGTCGTACCCAGCTGATCGCAGGGTCTGTCCCGGCGAGACGACCAGAGCCGCTCCGGGTGACCGGGGCGGCTCTTCTCTGTTCGGGCGAGCCTTGCCCGCCCGAACGGCTGCGACTAGAAGCGCCTCTCCGCGCCGCACGCGCGCCGCCTTAGCTCAGTTGGTTAGAGCGCCAGATTGTGGCTCTGGAGGTCCCCGGTTCGAGACCGGGAGGTGGTACCAATCCAAGTCGTGGGGGGATCGGGCGTCGGCCAGATCCCCCGACGCATCGAGGCGTCGCCCTCTTTGCCGTCTTTACGGTCCACAGCGCGTCCGCGCCGTCCTATCAACGTTCGCGGGCCTATGGTCCGTGGACGCCCCGGCGGCCTGATCCTCGCGCCTCCCGATCGCAGGTGTGCCGGCGAACGGCTCGCGTGAGCGGCCGGTGCGTCACGGTGGTGGGTGGCGGGGCCGTCGGGCTCGCGATCGCGCTCGAACTCGCGCGCGCCGGCTGGCGCGTCGAGGGGGTGAGCGTAGGACTCGGGGCATCAGCCTCGGCGGTGGCGGCGGGCATGCTCGCGCCCGCGTCCGAGGCGCTGCTGGACGGCCTCGACGCAGACGATGCGGCCGCGCTCCTGCACGCCCGCAGGCGTTGGGACACCTGGGCCGGCCGCCTCGCGCTGCCCCTCGACACGACCGGCGCCCTGCATCTCGCGCTCGAGCCCGAGCTCGACGTGCGGACGGCCGTGGCGGCGCGGCTGGAAATCCAGGCGGAGCGGCGCGAGAGCGCCCTGTGGCTGCCGCAGGACGCGTCGCTCGATCCGCGCGCGGCGCTGGCGCGCCTGACGGCGGTCGCACGCGCCGCCGGCGCGGTGCTGCGTCTCGGACGCGTGCAGGTCCGCGACGGGCGGCTGGAGCGCAACGGGTTGCCGCTCGAGGGCGAGGTGGTGCTGGCGGCAGGCTGGGGCTCGGCGGCGCTGGCCGGGGCCGCGCCGGAGCTCGCCGCTTTGACGCCGATCAAGGGGCAACTCCTGCGCGTGGCGGGGCCGGCCGTGCGAGGGCCGACGCTGCGTGCGCCGGGCGTCTACCTCGCGCCGGGCGATGGCGGCTGGACCGTGGGCGCCACCATGGAAGCCGGACGCAGCGACCTCGCCCCCGACCCTGCGGCGCTGGCGCGCCTGCGCGCGGCGGCGGCGATTGTGCGGCCTGAACTCGCGCGGGGAGAGGCGCGAGCAGAAATCGGCGTGCGCGCGGCCACGCCCGACGGTCGACCGCTGGTGGGGCGCTCGCGGACGGGCGTCTGGCTCGCGACGGGCATGCGCCGCAACGGCTGGCTGCTGGCCCCGCTTGTGGCGGAAGGGATCGCCGCGTATCTCGCCGGCTCCGACCCCGACGCCGCCCTGGCCGGCCAGGCTCGCGCCTGGAGCCCCGCGCGCGTCCCGACCTGACGCGCAAGGAGCGGCATGAGCGCCTTCTGGCTGTCCGACGAGCAGGAAGCGATCCGCGAGGGCGTGCAGCGCACCATCGCGCGTTTCGACGACGAGTACTGGCGCGAGACCGACGCCACGGGCGTCTTCCCCGAGGCCTTCGTCCAGGCCATGGCCGATGGCGGCTGGTTGGGCGCGGCCATGCCGGAAGAAGTCGGTGGTGCGGGCCTAGGCCTGACCGAGGCCGCCATCGTCATGCGCACGGTGGCTCAGAGCGGGGCGGGCTTCTCGGGGGCCAGCGCCGTGCACCTGAACATCTTCGGTCCGATGCCGATCGTGAAGTTCGGCACGGACGCCCAGCGCGAGGCCTGGCTGCCGCGCATCATCTCCGGCCAGGACAAGATGTGCTTCGCCGTCACCGAGCCGAACTCGGGGCTCGACACCTCCAGCCTGGAGACGCGGGCGGAGAAGACCAACGAAGGCTGGCGGCTGAACGGCCGCAAGATCTGGACCACCAGCGCTCAGCGGGCGAACAAGATCCTGATCATCGCCCGTACGACGCCCAAGGATCAGGTCAAGCGCCCGACGGAGGGGCTGTCGCTGTTCTACTGCGACTTCGATCGCGCGCACATCGATGCAAAGCCGATCCCGAAGATGGGTCGGCGCGCGGTGGAGTGCAACACGCTTTTCATCGACGACCTGTCCGTGCCCGCCGACGCGCTGATCGGCGAGGAGGGCGCGGGTTTCCGCTACCTGCTCTCCGGCCTGAATCCCGAGCGCGTGCTGTTCGCGGTGGAGGCCATCGGCCTGGGCCGCGCGGCGCTCGCCAAGGCGGCGACCTACGCCAACGAGCGGATCGTGTTCGGCCGGCCGATCGGCAAGAACCAAGGCGTGCAGCACCCCCTGGCCAAGGCGTGGTGCGAGCTGGAGGCGGCGGACCTGATGGCCACCAAGGCGGCCGCGCTGTACGACGCCGGCCGCGAGTGCGGGGCGGAGGCCAACGCGGCCAAGTACCTGGGCGGCGAGGCGGGCTTCGGAGCCTGCGAGGCGGCGGTCCTGGCGCACGGCGGCATGGGCTACGCGCGCGAGTACGACGTGGAGCGCTACTTCCGCGAAGCCATGATCGCGCGCATCGCCCCCGTCAGCCGCGAGATGATCCTGAACTTCGTGGCCGAGCGCGTGCTGCACCTGCCGAAGAGCTACTGAGCGCTCAGCCGAGCTTGGCCACCCGCACGGCGTGGAAGAAGGCGGAGAGCTTGCGCGCGTCCAGCCGGCCCGCGGTGCGGACGCCGGTGCACAGGTCCACGCCGAAGGGGTTCACCTGCTCGATCGCCTCGCCCACGTTGCCGGGCGTCAGGCCGCCGGCCAGCCACACGGGAACGGGGCTGGCCTGTACGATGCGGCGGCTCACGGTCCAGTCGTGCGGCCGGCCCGTGCCTCCGAGCTCGGCCACCGTCAGCGCAGGACGTCCCGAGTCGAGGAGCAGGGCGTCCGCTAGTCCGGCGTAGCTTCGTGAGAGCTCCAGCGCGTGCTCGTCCTCGACATGCACCACCTGGATCAGCCTCAGCCAGGAGGCCACGCGACGCAGGGCGACATGCACGACCGGATCGAGGCGACGGACCAGCTGCACCACGCCGACGCCGGCCGAGCGGGCATGGTCGACGATGGCGTGCGGATCCTCACGCGAGGTGAGCAGGACGGGCGAGACGCCGGGCGGACAGGCGCTCGCGGCCTCGTGCGCCTGCACTTCGCCGATCGGTCCTGGACCTGACGGCATCTCGCCGACGAAGCCGAGGGCGTCGGCCCCGGCCGACACCGCCGCCCGCACCTCGCCGACAGACTGCATGCAGCAGACCTTCACTCGGGTGCGCATGACCGGCTCCGGCGACGCGGGTCGGACGCGCGCCCGCAAGTTCCAGGCTAGCGCGAGCCGGTGAACAGCTCCGCAACGGCGGCGGCGAGCCGCCTCAGTGCTCGTGCAGCGCTTCGCCGTGGAGCGCCGAGTCCAGCCCCTCCGCCTCGTCGTCGGCGGTGACGCGCAGGCCGGTGGTCGCGCGGCAGACCAGGAGGATCAGCGCCGTCATCCCGGCGGTCCAGGCGATCGTCACCGCCACGCCGCCGGCCTGCACCAGCAGGCTGTGGCCCTTGCCGAGCGGGTTGATCGCGGGGTCGGCCAGCACGCCGGTGAGGAGCGCGCCGATGATCCCGCCGACGCCGTGCACGCCGAAGGCGTCCAGGCTGTCGTCGTAGCGCAGCCAGCGCTTCACGTAGACGGCGGCGAAGAAGCAGCCGAGGCCGGCGAGGATGCCGATCCCGAGCGCGCCCGCCGGGTTCACGAAGCCCGCCGCGGGCGTGATCGCCACCAGGCCTGCGACGGCGCCGGAGGTCAGGCCGAGGAGGCCGGGCTTCTTGCGCTCGAACCACTCGGCGGCCATCCAGGCGAGGGCGGCGGCGGCGGTGGCCACCTGGGTGTTGGCCATGGCGACGCCCGCCAGCGCGTTGGCCCCCAGCGCCGAGCCGGCGTTGAAGCCGAACCAGCCGACCCACAGCAGGCTCGCGCCCAGCATGGTCCAGACCAGGTTGTTGGGCGCCATGTTCTCCAGGCCGAAGCCACGCCGGCGGCCGAGCATCAGCGCGCAGACCAGCCCCGCCACGCCTGCGTTGACGTGCACCACCGTGCCGCCCGCGAAATCCAGCACGCCCCAGGTCCCGAGGAATCCGCCGCCCCAGACCCAGTGCGCGATGGGGGCGTAGACCAGGATCGACCACAGGCCGGTGAACAGGAGCAGGGCGGAGAACTTCATCCGCTCGGCGAAAGCACCCGCGATCAGGGCGGGCGTGATGATCGCGAAGGTCATCTGGTACATCAGGTAGACGTACTCGGGGATGGTCAGCGTCGCGCCGGCGATCTTGTACGGCCGGTCCATTCCCACGCCGCCCAGGAAGGCGCGCTGCGGGCCGCCGATCCACCTGTCGGCCGCCGCGCTCGCGTTGGTGGCGAAGGCGAGCGAGTACTCGCCGGCGAACCACAGCACGGTCACCAGGCAGCAGATGGCGAAGCTCTGCGTGACGGTGGAGATCAGGTTCCGCCGCCGCACCATGCCGCCGTAGAACAGCGCCAGGCCCGGAATGGTCATCATCAGCACCAGCGCCGTGGAGACCAGCATCCAGGCGGTGTCGCCGGTGTCGACCTTCAGCGTCGCGGCGGGAGCGGCGGCGCTCGCGGGGGCGGTTGAGGTGGTCGCGGGCGCGGCGGCGGCCGCGGAGGCCGAGCCGGTCGCCGTCGCCGGCGTGGGCTGCGCCACTGCGGCGGGCGTCTGGGCCGAGGCGGGCGCGGCGAGCGGGAGCAGGGCGAGCGCGGCGAGAGCGCCCGCGAGGCGGCGGCCGAGGGAGCGAGTCGTCATGAGCCCGCACCATCGCCGGGGCTCCGCCGCTCGGGCAACGCGGCGCGGGCCCCAGGCGCGCCGCCACGGGCCGGGGCGGCGCTTTGATCGGGAGGAGGGCAGGGGCGCCACGAACTTGGGCGCCCCGCCGAGCCGGTCAGGCCTTGTAGTACATGTCGAACTCCACCGGGTGCGGGTGGAGCTGGAGGCGGCGGACCTCCTCCATCTTCAGCTCGATGTAGGCGTCGATGAAGTCGTCATCCATCACGCCGCCGGCCTTGAGGAAGCCCCGGTCCGCGCTGAGGAAGTCGAGCGCCTCTTGCAGCGATCCGCACACCTCGGGCACGTTCGCCTGTTCCTGCGGAGGCAGGTCGTAGAGGTTCTTGTCGAGCGCGGGGCCCGGGTCGATGCGGTTGGCGATGCCGTCGAGGCCGGCCATGAGCAAGGCCACGAAGGTCAGGTAGGGGTTCCCGAGCGGGTCGGGGAATCGCACCTCCAGCCGCTTGGCTTTCGGCGAGGTCACGTAGGGGATGCGGATCGAGGCCGAGCGGTTGCGCGCCGAATAGGCGAGCTTCACCGGCGCCTCATAGCCGGGCACCAGGCGCTTGTAGCTGTTGGTCGAGGGGTTGGCGAAGGCGTTGATCGCCTTGGCGTGCTTGATGACGCCGCCGATGTACCATAGGCACATGTCGGACAGACCGGCGTACTTGTCGCCGGCGAACAGGGGTTGTCCGCCCTTCCAGATCGACTGATGGCAGTGCATGCCGCTGCCGTTGTCGCCGAAGTACGGCTTAGGCATGAAGGTGGCGGTCTTGCCGTAGGCGTCGGCTACGTTGTGGATCACGTACTTGTAGAGCTGCATCCGGTCGGCCATTGTCAGCAGGTCGCTGAACTTCAGGCCCAGTTCGTGCTGGCCGGGGGCGACTTCGTGGTGGTGCTTCTCCGGCTCCATGCCGAGCTGGCCCATGACCTCCAGCATCTCGCCGCGCAGGTCCTGCGCGCTGTCGATGGGGTTTACAGGAAAGTAGCCACCCTTGGGACCCGGCCGGTGGCCTCGGTTGCCTTCCGGGTACTCCCTGTCGGTGTTGTACGGCAGCTCGATGGAGTCGAAGCTGTAGCCGGTCTTGTTCGGGGCCGTGGACCAGCGCACGTCGTCGAAGATGAAGAACTCGGCCTCGGGGCCGAAGTACACCGCGTCGCCGACGTCGGCGCTCTGGGTGTAGGCCACAGCCTTCTTGGCGATGGAGCGCGGGTCGCGGTTATAGGGTTCGTTGGTGTCCGGGTTCAGCACGTCGCAGAACAGGAACAGGGTGGTCTGCTGGTAGAAAGGGTCGATGTAGCTGCGCTGCAGGTCGGGCATCAGCAGCATGTCGCTCTCGTTGATCGCCTTCCAGCCGGCGATGGACGAGCCGTCGAACATGGTGCCTTCGGTCAAGAAATCCTCGTCGACGAGGGCGATGTCGAAGGTGACGTGTTGCAGCTTGCCGAGGATGTCGGTGAAGCGGACGTCCACGTACTTGACGTCCTTCTCCCTGATCTCGTTCAGGAGTTCGTCGGCGGTCATGGGCGTCGTCCTTCGGGGTGGGGCAGGGCCGGGCGGCCCCGGTCTTAGGAGGCTGGAGCGTGGCGCGCTAGATGGCGGCTTGGCCGGTCTCGCCCGTGCGGATGCGGATCACGTCGGTCACGTCGGAGACGAAGATCTTGCCGTCGCCGATGCGCCCGGTGCGGGCGGCGGCGACCAGGGTCTCGATCACCCGCTCGGCGAGGTCGTCGCCGACCACCACCTCGATCTTGATCTTGGGCAGGAAGTCGATGACGTACTCGGCCCCGCGGTAGAGTTCCGTGTGGCCCTTCTGGCGGCCGTAGCCCTTGGCCTCCAGCACCGTCATGCCCTGGACGCCAAGCTCCTGCAGGGCCTCCTTCACCTCGTCGAGCTTGAAGGGCTTGATGACGGCTTCGATCTTCTTCATGGGCTCGGGCGCGGGGCTGGGGTCCGGCTGAGCATGGGCGCGCGGCCCCGCCAAGCCAAGCGGCGGCCGGGGGCCGGCGGCGGGGTCGGGCGCCTCCCGACCGGGCGGCGGCGCCCAGGGCGAAGGCGGAGACATCGGCCATGGCGCGCATCCGACTGATCCGACACGGCGAGGCCGCCGCCGCCTGGGGCGGGAGCGACGCCGATCCCGGGCTGAGCGAGGCCGGCCGCGCCCAGGCGGAGGCCGCGGCCGTGCGGCTGATGGAGGACGCACCCGCGCGCCTGGTCACCTCGCCGCTGCGCCGCTGCCGCGAGACGGCCGGTGCGCTCGCCGGCCGCCTGGGGCTGGAGCCTTCCGTTGCGCCGCAGGTGGCGGAGGTGCCCACGCCGCCCGACCTGCCGGAGGCGGAGCGCGGGAGCTGGCTGCGCGCCGCCTTCGCCGCGACCTGGGCGGAGATCCCCGGCGGCGACTACCTCGCCTGGCGCGACGGCGTGGCCGCCTACGTCGCCGGGCTGGAGGACGGGACGGCGGTGTTCACCCACTTCGTGGCCATCAACGCGGCCGTGTCCGCGGCGACGGGCGACGCGCACACCGTCGTGTTCCGCCCGGGCAACGCCTCGATCACGACGCTGGAGGTCGAGGGGGGCCGGCTGCGCGTGTTGGAGCTCGGCGCCGAAGCCGACAGCCGCGTCCTGTGAGCGGTGCGCGGCCGATCCTGACCGTCGCCCAGTCGCGCGCGGCCGACGAGGCGGCCGACGAGGCGGCCGAGGCGGCGGGCACGCCCTTGCCCGAGCTGATGGAGCGCGCAGGCGGCGTGGTGGCCGACGCGATCGCGGCGCGATGGACGCCGCGGCCGGTCGCGGTGCTCTGCGGGCCGGGCGACAACGGCGGCGACGGTTTCGTCGCGGCGCGGCGGCTGCGCGAGCGCGGCTGGCCGGTGACCGTGGCTGCGGCGTCATCCTCGAAACGCTCGCCCGCGGCCGCTCACGCGGCGGAGCGTTGGGGCGGCGACGTCGCGCCGCTCGCGCCCGCGGCGGTGGAAGGGGCGGGGCTGGTGATCGACGCTCTGTTCGGCGCGGGCCTGTCGCGCACACCGGCGGCCGAGCTGCTCGCGCCGCTGCAGGCCGCCGGGCGCGCGGGCGCGGCCGTGATCGCCGTGGACCTGCCCAGCGGGCTGGACGCCGACACCGGCCGGCCGCTCGGCGAGGTCGTCGCGGCCGAGCTGACCGTCAGCTTCCAGCTCCGCCCGGCGCACCTGCTGTTCCCCGGCCGCGCCCTGTGCGGAGAGGTGGCGGTGCGCGACATCGGCGCGCCTCCCGTCGGGGAGCTGACCCTGTGGGAGAACGGTCCGGCGCTCTGGGCCGACCTCTTCCCCTGGCCGTCCGCCAACGGCTTCAAGACGCAGCGCGGGCGGCTGATGGTGGTCAGCGGCGACGCTTCGCACACCGGCGCGGCGCGCATGGCGGCGCGGGCGGGCCTGCGGGTCGGGGCGGGGCTGGTGACGCTGCTCACTCCGTCCAACGCGCTCCTGGTCAACGCGGTCGCCAACGCGGCGGTGATGGTGCGCGCCTTCGAGACGGAGGCTGAGCTGCGCGCGGCCGCCGAGCACGCCGACGCCGCGGTGATCGGCCCGGCCGCCGGCGTGGATGAGGCCACCGCCGACAATGTGCTCGCCCTGGCGCAGACCGGCGCTGCGCTGGTCGTGGACGCCGACGCGCTGACCGTCTTCCGCGACGACCCCGGTGAGCTCTTCGCCGTGCTGGATCGCGACGACGTGCTCACGCCGCACCCCGGCGAGTTCGAGCGCGTCTTCCCCGGCCTGCTGAAGAGCGCGCCCGAGCGGATCGCCGCCGCCCGCCAGGCGGCTGCGCGCGCCGGCTGCGTGGTGCTGCTGAAGGGCGGCGACACGGTCGTCGCTGCGCCCGACGGGCGGGCCGCGGTGAACCCGGTCGGCGCGCCTTGGCTGGCCACCGCGGGCTCGGGCGACGTGCTGGCCGGCCTGATCGCGGGCCTGCTCGCCCAGGGCATGGACAGCTGGGAGGCCGCCTGCGCCGCCGACTGGATCCACTCGCAGGCGGGTCGCGCCCATGGCCCAGGCCTGATCGCCGAGGATCTGCCGGAGCTCGTGCCCGCCGTTCTCAGGCGCCTGTGGGAGGCGCGCCGGTGAGCGACGCCGCGCTCGCGCTGAACCGCTTCGCCGTCGAGCCGGCCGGCGACGGGTTCCTGCTGACGCTCGAGGACGCGGCCGGCGCCGTGGTCTGCTTCACCGCGAGCGAGGAGCAGCTCGACGTCTTGGCCGATCTGATCGACGACGCCCTGGGGACGAAGGCTGAGGGCTGAGAGGCCTCGCCTCTGCCCTGGTGCGGATGAGAGGGTTCGAACCTCCACGCCTCTCGGCGCTGGAACCTAAATCCAGTGCGTCTGCCAGTTCCGCCACATCCGCATGCGGGGAAGCGCACGCTTAAGGGGCCGGCGAGGGCGCGACAAGACGGCCCCCGCAGCATGCGCCGCCGCGCTTTGACCGGGCGGGGCGACGATGACATAAGCGCAGCCCCCGCGCCGCCGCGTCCCCTCGCCGGCGGCGTCCGTCGTTTCGCCTCCGCCGCCCGCCCCGCGCGCCGCCGGGCGCTCCAGCCGCAAGAGCTCCGCCATGTCCGTCCAAGTGGTCCAGAAGTCCGGCGAAGGCCTCTCCCGCGTCTACGCCGTGGTCGTCCCCAAGGACGACCTGAACGGCCAGCTCGAGGCCAAGATCGCCGAGATGCGGCCGAACATGAACCTGAAGGGCTTCCGGCCAGGCAAGGTGCCGGCGCTGCACGTCAAGAAGATGTACGGCCGCCAGCTCATGCAGGAGATCGTCGACAAGGCGGTCAACGACGCCAGCAACGAGGCCCTGAGCCAAGCCGGCGCCCGCCCCGCAGCCCAGCCCGACATCAAGCTCGAGAGCGACATCGGCCGGGTGATGGCGGGCGAGGCCGACCTCGCCTTCGACCTCGACGTCGAGCTGATGCCCGAGTTCGAGCCCGCCGACCTCGCCGGCCTGAAGCTGGAGCGCCCCACCTACGCCGCTCCCGACGAGGAGATCGACGCGCAGATCGCCGAGATCGCCGGCGCCAACCGCAGCTTCGAGGCCAAGGAGGGCGCAGCCGCCGACGGCGACATGGTGGTCGCCGACTTCCTGGGCCGGATCGACGGCGAGGCCTTCGAGGGCGGCTCCGCCGAGGACGCCGAGATCGTCATCGGCTCCAACCGCTTCATCCCGGGCTTTGAGGAGCAGCTCTCCGGCGCCTCCGCGGGCGAGACGCGCACCGTCTCCGTGACCTTCCCCGAGGCCTACGCGGCCGCCCAGCTCGCCGGCAGGCCGGCCGAGTTCGAGGTGACGGTGAAGGAGGTGCGCGCGCCCAAGGCCGACGAGGCCATGGACGACGCCTTCGCCGAGCGCCTCGGCCTGCCGAGCCTGCAGGCCCTCAAGGACGCGATCCGCGGCCAGGTCGAAGGCCAGTACGCCGCCGCCAGCCGCCAGAAGATCAAGCGCGCCCTCCTCGACGCCCTGGACGAGCGCCACGACTTCGCCCTGCCGCCCCGCATGGTCGAGGCCGAGTTCGCCTCCATCTGGAACCAGGTCGAGCAGGAGCGCGCCTCCGGCGAGGCCAGCGCGGAGGACGCCGGCAAGTCAGACGAGGAGCTCCGCACCGAGTACCGCCGCATCGCCGAGCGCCGCGTGCGCCTGGGCCTCGTCCTCGCGGAGATCGGCCGTCGCGCGGGCGTGGACGTCTCCGAGCAGGAGATGCAGGGCGCCCTGATCGCCGAGGCGCGCAAGTATCCCGGCCAGGAGCGCGAGGTGGTGGAGTACTTCCGCCAGAACCCGCAGGCCGCCGCCACCCTGCGCGCGCCCATCTACGAGGAGAAGGTGGTCGACCACCTGATCGGCCAGGCCGACGTGACCGACCGCGCCGTCTCCAAGGAGGAGCTGCTCGCCGAGGACGAGCTTCCCGCCGCCTACGCCGAGGGTGAGAGTGCCGCAGCGGAAGAGGCCAAGCCGGCCAAGAAGAAGGCGGCGCCCCGGAAGAAGAAGGCCGCCGAGGAGACGTCGGCGGAGGGGTGAATCGGCAGGCGCCTCCGGGCTGATTCGGTCGGAGCGCCAGTATGGGGGTGGCGGGGAGAGCGGGGATGACGTCCGCTTCCGATCCGCCGATCTCCGTCGCCCTCGGGCTTGACCGGAGGGCCGGGCGCCGGGCGCGCTCCCGGCCTGCGGCCCCGTCGGCGGCGAGGCGCACCACGCGCGGCCCTCGGGTCGAGCCCGAGGGAGACGGAGGCTCGCCCGAGCCGCTTCAGCCCGTCCGGTCGCGGGCGCTCAGGAGCCGCCAGCTCGGACCTTTCAGGACCTCCAGCGGGCTGAAGCGCGCCTTGTAGTCCATCTTGATGCTGCCCTGGACCCAGTAGCCCAGGTAGACGTACGGGATCGCCGCCTCGCCCGCCTGCACCGCATGGTCCAGGATGATGAAGGAGCCGAGGCTCCGCTTCGTCAGCGCCGGGTCGTAGAAGCTGTAGACCAGCGACAGGCCGTCGTGCAGCGCGTCGACCAGGGCGCAGGCCACGAGGTCGCCGGGGCCGCGGTCGTGCGGCTCGGTGCGGTACTCGATCAGGTGCGTGCGGACCGCCGTGTCTTCGATCATGGCCACGTAGTCGGGCCAGGTCATCTCGGCCATGCCGCCCTCGGCGTGGCGGGTGACGAGGTAGCGGCGCAGGAGTTCGAACTGCTCCACCGTGGCCTCCGCCTCCACGAGGTGGCGGCGCAGGTCGGCGTTCCGCGCCAGCACCCGCCGCTCCGAGCGCGAGAACACGTACTCGCCCACGGGCAGCCGCACGGAGCGGCAGGAGTCGCATGCCTCGCACGCGGGGCGGTAGGCGATGTTCTGCGAGCGGCGGAAGCCCACGGCGCTGAGGGCGTCGTTGATGTTCGGCCCCTCGGAGATGGGCAGGTGGGCGAACACCTTCCGCTCGTCGCGGCCGGGCAGGTAGGGGCACGGCGTGGGCGCGGTCAGGTAGAAGCGGAGCGCCCGGGTGGGGAAGGGATGCGTCAAGACGGGTCCGGTCGGGGGAAGGCGGTCCCGAAGATAGGCCGCGCCGGCCGGGGAGGCGAGGGCGCCCGGACGTCGGACGACGCCGCTCATCGCCCCGGTCCTCTCCCGCCGGCCGTCTTCACGGCTTGGCGTCCGGCGGCAGCACGGGCTTCTCGCGCAGGAGCACGATGGCGATGCGGCGGTTGCCCGCCAGCGTCGGGTCGTCGGGGAACAGGGGGTCGGAGTTGGCCTTGCCCGAGACCTGGTAGACGCGGTCGGGATCGACGCCCGCCTCCTGGATCACGGCGCGCGAGGCGTTGGCGCGCGCGGCGCTGAGCGCCCAGTCGTCGCCCGCGGACCGGGCGCCCGCGGGCGTGCCGCTGGTGTGGCCGGCGACGGTGATGCGGTTGTGCAGCTGGCCGATGACCTTGGAGACGGCGCGCAGCAGCAGGCGCGCGCGATCGTTCGGCTTGGCCGAGCCCGCCTCGAACATGGAGCGGCCCTCCTGATCGATCAGCTGGATTCGCAGGCCCTCGGGCGTCTGGTCGACCAGCACCTGCTTGGACAGCTCCGCCAGCTCCGGCAGCGACTGCATGGCCTGCCGCAGGCTCTCCGCGGCGCTCTGGAAATCGTCGGCCTCGCGCTTGGCCTGCGCCTGAGCGGCGGGGTCGGCGGCCGAGGCGGCGCCGCGGATGTCCTTGCCCGGCGGCGCGTCGGCGGGGGTGTCGGGCGCGGTCTGCGGGATGGCGGCCACCGTGCCGTCGGCCTTGGCGCCGTCACGGCCGAGCGCGGTGCCGGCCAGGATGCCGCCCGCGCCCGAGTTGACCGAGGAGACGCTGGCCGGCGCGAAATAGTCGGCGATGCCCTTTTTCTGCTCGGGACTGGTGGTGTTGATCAGCCACATGAGCAGGAAGAAGGCCATCATGGCCGTGACGAAGTCGGCGTAGGCCACCTTCCACGCGCCGCCGTGATGGCCGGCGGCGGACACCTTCTTCACCCGCTTGATCAGGATCGGCGCGTCGCCGCCGTAGGCCATGGGACCGCCTTCTGGTGAACCGTCCGGTAGGCTTAGCGGCCGGGACTTAAGCGCGCGTTAGGGCGCTCCGTCCGGCGCGCGCCGGCGGAGGGGTGGGGAGGCGGCGGAGCGCCCGGGCCGCGCCCGGAGCTTGGATGAGGTTACCGTTTCGGCGAGGACGAGCGCTCCGCGCGGTGCGTTATCCCGGAGGGCGGGGCGCGCGGGCGTCTTGGGCCCTTCACCCCGAGGCCCCCACCAGTCGGGCGAAACCGCCGATGGCCAGACCCTTCTCCCCCCGGACGGGCGGCGAGGACAGCGCTCCTCGCCGATGGGCGGGCTTACGTCCCCCGCCCTCTACTCCCGCTCGACCGCCCCCGCCGCGCACCTCGGGTCGCCGGCCGAGCGCCCTCCCCGTGCGACGGGACGGGAGAGATCATGCACCCG